>JBBIUM010000054.1:0-4849 GCA_037440245.1 Candidatus Yanofskyibacteriota bacterium
GATTTTTTAGAGAGGTGCATAGAAGCAGAAAAAAAGATTGAAAAATATAAACAAATCCAGTCAAAGGGTACCGGATTTGTAAGGGCACTTGAAGAAAGAGTAAAAAAAGCTAGTATTCCTATGTCGATGAATGATATAAGAATACTAGCTGCAGCTGAAGCTCTTGCCCAAAATCGTGAGGTTGAGGTCCATCTCTATACGAGAGATGGACACTTCGGAGCGCTAAAATGGAAATTACCTTCTTTTTATAAAGAAAGAAGGATAAAACTAGTTTTATTGTAGATATCAGTAAATAAGAAACAGACATAAGAAGAAATCTCAAAGGTTTCTTCTTTTTTTATTTTATTCTCACTTTTGCAATTCTTTTAATTCTTCTCTTGCCGCGCTGTTATTAGGATTAATAACAAGCAATCTTTTATAATATTCTATAGCTTTCAGTTTTCGACCTTGGTCGCGATAAAATCCAGCCAAAACAGAAAGCAAATCAGGTATTTCAGGCATAACCTCCAATCCTTTAAGCAATATTTCTTCCGCTTTTTTCTTATCATTCATATTATTAAGATAAAGCTCGCTTAGATGAATGTATGTTTGATAACTGCTTGGTGTAATCTCTAATAGTCTTAAAAATGCTTGTTCTGCTTTTTTATAATCTTTCATTTGAACATAAAGCAAGGCTAAATTATTTAAAATAAGAATATTTCTGGGAACAATTTTCAAAGAATCTAAATAAACTTTTTCAGCGCCATTAAGGTCGCCCAACTGGGTCTTTATAATCCCTAAATCTAAATACGCTTCTAAATCTCTTGAATTATTTTTTATTCTTTCTCTATCTCTTCTCGCTCTTTCTAGAAGATTTTTTCCTTCAGGATGATTAGCCGCCAATTTGGCTAATTCCTCAAATTCGCCAGTATTTTTTGTAACTGCAATAATGATAATAATTGCTAAAATTATTGTGGCAATTATACCAAAGAGCGGATATTCTTTTATAAAATTAAATATTTTTTTAAACATATTTTTAGAACAAATTAAACTAATAAAAAAATTTAATTAATTTTTTCTGCTATCTCAATTTTTTTTAAAAACGCTTTAATTTCTGCTTCGGCAAAAGGATTAAGCGCCCAAACTTTCATTGCAGCATCGCGTGCTTCGCTGTAATTTTTTGCTTGAAAATAAATATATGCTAAAGAAGCCCAAGATTGTGCATCTTCCGGATTGATTCTTGTCATTTCTTTATATAAATAAATTAAAGTATCAAAATCTTTTGAATCTTTAACTAATTGGATAGCATACTTTACGTCATTTATTGACTCAAACCTTATATTTTTATCTATTGCTTTTTTTAAAAACTCTATGGTTTTTGTGTTGTTTTTTAATCCTGAATAGGCAACAGAAATTAACCAATAAGTTCCGCCAAAATTTGGTTCCAGACTTAAACTTTTCTCTCCATACTCAATAGCGCTTTGATAATCTTCTAAAGCAATCTTGTTTTGCGCTATAAGATTATAAACATAATATTTATTAGAACTCAAATCAAGAGCTTTCTTATAATAATCAGTTGATTTATTTAAAATTTCTATTTTTTTGTCGGCATATAAACTTGATATTAACTGCAAATATCTTCCCATTTTTATCAAATCTTTAGCATCGGAAAAATTTTCTTTTTCAATCTCTTTCTCAAGAGATTTACCTGCTAAATCGGCGTAATAAATTAACTGTTTCTTTGATTTATCATCCAATTTGTTAATATCGGTTGTTTCAATTATTTTTGAAATGTAGGTTGCAAATTCTTTTTTCAATTCGATAGTTCCAATAGCATTCATATTTAAAAATTTTTCATATTTGCTAAAGATAAGAGCGGTATTTTTAAATTGTGCAAGCGAAGTTTTATAGGCGTCAGCTCCATAAAAACTCGCTAAAAGCTGTCTCAAATTTATATTAATTCCCAGGAAAATAAAAATAATAATCAGTAAAAATAAAAATTTTTTTGAAAAATTAATTTTGCTGTTAGAATCTTTTTGTTTTATGGGAGATTCGCTATGCCTATTTTGAGAAATTAAAAAGCTTATAAAACCTAAAACAAGGGAAAGCATTAAATAACTGTTAATAACATCAAAAATAAATAAATTTTGAATGAAATAAACGCCAAGTAAAACTGCTAAAAAAACAATTTCATTTTTATCTGTTGTTTGAATTTTCCATAACTTAAATAAGTACCAAAAAATGGATAGAGCTATGGAAAAATAAAAAATTAAACCTACGATACCGGAAGTTGTTAAAATCTCAAAAATGATATTATGTGCTCTATCAAACCAAGACTCTGAAGTGATTTTAAAATATTCTGTAGTGAAATATTTGTTGAAAATATAATTATAATTTTCTGGTCCGACGCCAAGCAAGGGATGATCTTTAAATCCTTGAAATGCCAATTTCCAAGCATAGAGTCTTTGTTTGGCAGTAACATCATATAGATTAAATATTCTGCTTAATTTGAGCGTTTGGCTAATAAATTTTGTGTTTCTGGCCAAAAATAAAACAAAAACTATCAAAAGAAGGACAATTAAAATATATATTATTTTTTTTCTAAGCCGCAAATTGGCGGTTGTTTTTATAAAATAGCCAAATAAAATTAAAATGCCAATTGCTAATCCTAAAATAGCGCCTCGAGTATTTGCTATAATCAATCCTATTAAATTTAAAAGTATATTGAAGCAATAAAAACTTAACAAATAAACCCTCTTTTTATTATTTTTATCATTTTTTAATTTATTAATGAATAAAATTAAATTGATAAAAATGGCAAATATTAAAAAAGTCGCAAAAAATCCCGCATTGCCAATTGTACTTTTCGCCCTATCCGTACCAGCTTCATAGGTTAAGGCGCTAACCCCTAAATACTGTAAAATGGCATAAACAGATATTAAAAAGGAGGTTATTGAAGACAGGTTGAAAATTCTTAACCATTCTTTTCTTTCTCTAAAAATATTGAAAACAATAATTAAGAAAATAAAATAATGCAGAAGTGAAAAAATGCCTTCGCTTCTTTGCATTGTCCCCCAAAAACTTTTATAGAAGTTAACTCCTGTCAACCCGGCTACAAATAACCAAGATATAAAAAAGAAAATTGTTAAATGTATCCAATTGAATTCTTTTAAAAATTCTTTATTTCTTAAAATCAAAAAAATAAAAAACAAAGCCATTATTTCAACAATAATTCTGAAAATAACTGTTCTCGGCACTATATAAGGATAATAAAAAGAATCAATAACAAATAATGGAAGAAAGATGGTAGTATATGCCGCTATTTTTAAAATTTTAAGGATTACAGTGTCTATTTTTGACATATTAAAAATTGTTGTAGAAGCAACAGATTTTTAAGCAATAAAAAACTCGCGTTTTGTCTTTTAAGTTTTTCTTTAAATTTTCTAACTTAAATTTATCGTTAATCCGCCAAATAGTTGAAAGATTTACCAAAAAATAAATTTTTGATTTTAATAAGTCTATTTTGCGCCCAGAAGGATTCGAACCTTCGACCTTCTGCTTAAAAGGCAGCTGCTCTACCAGCTGAGCTATGGGCGCAAAATAGACTTATTAAATTTATAAAAGTTTTTAGAAATTCTTCCTTAGCTTAAAATAAAATTCTTTAATTTATCTATCCCTTCCGCCATTAATCTTGACTTCATTAATCTTTAAAATACTAGTTTAATGCTAGTTTAGAAAGATTATACTTTTTTCTTACTCAATATCTTTTGAATTGTCAAATGACTTTGATTTCTTTTTTGTCGTTAAACCAATAACTATTATAGGAAAAATAACAAGAAAGAATTTCCAATTGTCGTCTAAAATATATTTTTTCATTGTATCGGAAAGTAAAATTTCAAAATCAGTGGTAAAAAAACTAGATACCAATGCTACGAAAAGAGTTACCTCTGAAATGCTTAATAGAATCATTCTAATTAATGAAAACTCGATACTTTTTTTCTTAAAAATTCTATAAAACCTATTTAACAAAAAATATATTAGAATAATAAGGAAAATAAAGACGGTTAATCTGAAGTAAAAATTCAATCCATAAAAATTAAATAAAGAATTATTTAATGGCAAAAACACCAAAATAGTATAAGATAGATAAGTGCTTAAAAGTATCATAACTAAATGAACTTCTCCGAAGAATACGCCATAAATAAATAATAAGACAATTAAAGCTGTCAAAATAGAAAAATCCCTTGAACGCATAACTAAATTACTCATATTTGCAAAGTTCAGTGCAGAAGATAAAAACAAATCAACTATTTTATTAATAAATTGACTAATAAGCGACATATTCTTTTATATTATACCATTTTATTTTAAAATAAAAAAATAATTAGATTTTAAGAATTATTAAATAGGCAATTTGATATTGAAAACAATGTAAAGTTCTCTCTATAATTTTTAATATTGACATTGAAAAATAATTTAAATTTTTTATAATTTTTATAGATAAGTTGTAGCAAGGTCGATTATAAAAATTATTATAAATTTAGATTTAAAATTTAAAAATATGTCTTTAATTTCGTGGCGACCATTTTCTGAATTAGACAAGTTTTTCGAAGATGAAGATTGGTTTCTTCCAGTTATTTTTCATGGAGAGAAAATAAGGCCGGCAATGGATATTTACGAGACCAGCAAAGAAGTAATTGCTGAAGTAAATTTGCCAGGCATAGATCCTGAAAAAATAGAAGTTTCGGTAGAAAATGGCGTCTTAAGGGTTAGTGGTGGAAAAGAAGAAAAAGAAGAAGAAAAAGGAAAAGGATATTGGCGTAAAGAAATTCGTAAAGGTTCCTTTGAAAGAATAATTAAATTGCCGGTG
>JBBIUM010000055.1:0-4718 GCA_037440245.1 Candidatus Yanofskyibacteriota bacterium
AAAATTATTGCCGATATATTATCGATTTAATTTTAAAAATAAAAATTTGTTTTTATAGAATAGAAAAAGCGTCAGCTATTGATTTTTTTACTAAAAAATAGTATATCTGAAAATGGTCAGCAAAAGCTGATGTTTTTTAATTTTTATAAAAGGAGGTAGTAAATGATAATTGATAATAAAATCGATGATAAAAATTCTTTTTTAATAGTTCTTTATGGAATTGGAGAAGAACTAAAGATTATAAAGAAAAATTATGAAAAAGCAAAAGAAGAAGTGAGGGAGTTGGTAGAAAAATATATAGATAATTTTGAATTTACTGAAGATGAGTTGATAGTAATTAGAAACATCCTGTTAGAAAATAATATTAAGTTATAAGGGTTAAGTTTTAATCCCGGCAAATAATTTTTGCCGGGATTTTTAATATAAAGTAGGATAGTTTAATAAATCTTTTGGATTATCTTCATAAATAAGCCTTTGTTAAAAGCAGCCATCAGTTTTACAATTTACTAAATGGAAAAGAATATATTTAAATCTTATTTTTGACTCTTTAATCATTAATTTAATACTTTTCATCTCCTTTTTAAATCATTTAATACAATTAATACAAAATTTTTACAAATTTAGAAATTTTAAAGAGATTCTAAAGTTTAAAAGTTTAAAATTCGGTTATCTTATTGTTATTATCTTATTATAATCTTCAGTTTTAGATTTCCTAAAATATATTAGATTAGTAGAATTATAAGCATTTTTTGACTTTTTATTTTATTTGGGTTATTCTATAAGTCCTTGAACCTTAAAATAAAACTAACTTTAAAATAAAACTTAAAACTAAAAAAGGAGGAAATTTGAGTGAAGAAATATAATATTATTTTTTTAATGATACTCTTGGGGGTAGCAATGAGTATGAGTGGTATAGCCAAAGAGATAAATGAACTATATCCTCTTGAAAAAGTTAAGTATGGTTTGAAGTTCAGATGCCAAAGTACATTATCGCCGGCAGGAGTTCAAGAATTTAAGGGAACAGTATGGGGAGTTCTAGCGGATTTAATTGGTCCTGGACATAATCTTATTGTAGCAGAGTTGAGTGGAAATTTTTTCAAACAGACAAAAGTTATTAGCGGTCAATCAGGTAGTCCTTGCTTTGCTGAGCTGAACGGACAAAAACGGTTTCTAGGCACCATTTCTTATTCAATAAATTTTAGCGCCGCTCCGGTGGCTTATCTAACTCCGGCAGAGGAATTATTAAATAGTGATAAATGTTTAACAAAGAAAAAAATACTTAAAGGAGAAAAAGAAGTTTTTAGATTTATTGAAGAAAAGAGTGGGATGAAGTTGGATTGGCTGTCTTCACTTAGTAATAACATCGTTGCAGTAGTAAAAGAAAAAAAAGAAAAAAGAGATAATGAATCAATTAAAATCGGAGATGTTCTGGCAATTCAATTCCTTTGGGGCGATGTTGATCTGAGCGCTTTTGGAACTGTTTCATATATTTCCGGGAGGAAAATTTTTATGCTAGGTCATCCAATCTTTCAAATGGGCGCTGTTGAATTTAGATTAGCCCGAGCGAAAGTTTTAGGAGTTCAACCTAGTTTAGTTTCTTCCTTTATCATTGCGGCGCCGATTAAAGACGCTAAAGCTCTTGGCGTTATTAAAGAAGATAGAGAAAGCGGGATTGTGGGGATTTTGGGCGAAGAGCCAAAAAATTTTATAACTTCAAAAGTGAAGTTAACAACCAGTTGCGGAGTGAAAAAAGAATTTCAATATTATGGCGTAGGCGATAAAATTCTTGGACCGATTGTTAATGCTCTTGCTGTTTATAATATTGTTTCCTCGTGGTCTCCTAGCTATGGTCCTCAAACAATTTTTGTTAGGGGTAGCATTAAAACAGAAAACGGATTAATTTCTTTAGCTGAAGCATTTGAAGGCGAAAATGAAGTAAGTCTTTCTTTCTATCAAAGAATTTATGAAATATTGAGTCAGCTAATAAAAAATAATGATCGGGTTAAAAATATTACACTAAATATTAATATTTTTGACACCTTAAAAAGTTTAGAAATTGAAAAAGCGACGATAGAAAGAATTGAGAATAGCAGCGAGGAAGAAGATTTATTTTTTATCAATTCTAATTTTTCTGATTTCATACGAGAAAGGGACTGCGGCAATAGTTGTTGTCAAAAAAACCAAAAAAAGAAAATAACATTATTAATTGCTATAAAATTACAAAAATTACAATCTGAAGAGACAAGGGTTATAAAGGTGAAAATAGAGTTATCTCAAAATATTGCGGATGGAAGAGGAGAAATAAGTGTATTGAGCGCAAAAGCGATGAATGAAATAGAAAGCGAAAGATATCGTGAATACCCTGTCGGCAAGAGAATAAAGGATAAGATTAAGAACCTTATCACAATTTTAAGTAGTGAAAAACCTGATGCTATTTATATAAGCATCAAGTATCCGACGAGAAGGGTAGAATATGATAAGAAAGGTGAGAAGAATATCTTGCTAAGGAGGGAAATAATCGAAATAGTTCAAGAATATGAAGTTTCAGATCCAGAGTTAGAGAACTCTATTGTAAAGGGTTCAGCACAAATTCCATTTGAAATTGAAGTAAACGGTGGTATAATTTATTCGGAAAAATAAATTTTTAAAATAAAAATACCTCAACTGAAAAAAATGAGGTATTTTTCATTCTCTTTTTATTTGTTCACGGTTTTCAAAAGCTTATTTTTTTCTTTGATTTTCATTTTAAGAATTAGCCATTTTAATTTTAGGTTACTTATCAATCCTTTTGATTTCAGGTAATCTAAGACAATGAATAGCATTAAAGTTAAAATTAAGCTAAAGACGGCGATTAAAAATAGCGAATCTTCTGGTCCAGTTCTGACTGTTGCTGCACCTAAAACTGTTTCTTGAGGCGGTGGCAGTGTCGGAGATGGAGTGTTGGGGCGATGAGAAACTAAAATAGTTGCAGAATCGGAAACAAAATTAGTATTAATTGACCAGGCGGTGGCATTATTTGACAATAAGGTAGTGGTATTGGCAAGAAAGTAGGAATCATCAAGTAGTTTAGCTTTAAATTTAATGGTTTTTGTTTCGCCGGGCCACATATTACCAATTAGTAAGCCGTTATTTATAATGTCATCAGTGGTTGGAACATCATTTATTGTTGCTGAACCTTCAAGATACTGCATTTGAGCTGGTAATATATCTTTAACAGATACATTATTTACAGTTATATTGCCTTTTGATTTTATTTGAAGAGAAAATTCTATAATGTCAGAAGGATTGGCTGATATACTATCTGTCCAAATAAGTTTATTTTGTGAAATATTTCTTCCCATTTTACTTAAAGTGATTTGAGCTGATTGATTTTCTTTCCAAATAGTGATTCGAGCATAACTAGAATAGCTTTTGATTTCATCAGAAATTTTAGCGTAGGCATAATTGATTACAGTTTGGTTGCAGGCAAAGATAGGGCAACCATTCAATTCCGTTTTTGCTCTAAAAGTAATATTAATTGTTTCTCCGTTGTTAATTTCATCGATATAGAGGCCGTCAGTTATTAATGAATCATCGGCAGTTACGCCATTAATTTGCGTTGAACCAGGAATATACTTAAGGTTTGGAGGCAAATTATCCCAGATTTTGATATTTTGAATGTTGGCATTGTCATTGCCATTGCCAACTATTTTAATAAGAAATTCAACTTCTTCTCCATCTTTAACAGAAGTGGCTTTATCATAATTTGATTCGTTCAAATTTCTAACATATTTTTCAAATCTTAATTCCAATTTTTTCTTAGGAGTTATTGTTATTTTGGCAATATCTTGGACAGTATTAAATGTTTCAACTATTTTGGCATAGCCGTAATTGGTAATTGTTTTGCTGTAAGAAAATGTGTTTAGCACCTTAGCTCTAAATTCGATATTTTTGCTTTCTCCCGGTTGGATGGTGCCAATATAGATTCCGCCATTAACTATTCCGTCATCTACAGGATTGCTGTCAATAGTAGTTGAATTATTGATATATTCAAGGCCATAAGGTAAATTATCCCAAACAAGAATATTATTAGTTGTTTGGTTGCCAATCGATTGAATGTTTAGTTGAAAGGCAATTTTGTCATCGGTTTCAGCTTGAGTCCAATCTGAAAAATCATTATCGTTATTGATGTTTTTCACAGTTTTTTCAATTTTAATTTTTTGAAATTTTGGAGTGGTATCTATAACATTAATTATAACTCCTCTGGCAATATTTTTGCCCGGGCTCCATGGTGGGTCGAAAATATCAAGTTGGTAGCGTCCGGGTTCTGCTGGTTTAAAATAATAGCCAATGGTTCTTGTTTGATTAATTCCAAAATAATAGGAGCTAATTCCACTATTATATTTAATATCGATACCGCAGTTTTCCTCATTATTAATAATTATACATTTGAAAGCCATTCCCTGAAGAGTTAAGTTTTGGGGCTTCTTGCTAATATTCTTAAGCACAATTGAGAAATAAATAGTTTGGCCTAACTCAAAAGTTTCTCCCATTGAAGGTGTGAAATTAATAATTTTGAAATTTTGATTTAAACCATCGACATTATTAGCAATAGCAAAATTTCCTAAAGTTAATTGGGCAATTAAAAGCGGAATGATGATTAAGCACTTTTTATTTATTTTTTTCATTTTTTTATTAAAATAAAGCATATTTTATTCGCTTAATTTTGATGTTAAATA
>JBBIUM010000056.1:0-4605 GCA_037440245.1 Candidatus Yanofskyibacteriota bacterium
AGAATTAAGATTTCGGATTTAGGATTTAACATCAGTTGTGGTTTTGAGTTTTCATTAATTTGGATTTGGGAACGTTTTAGATTTTATTGATGCTAGCTATAGAGATTTTAAGAAGAAGTTTAGCCGAAAAATATTATTTAAATAACACATTTATTATTATGGCCATAATAATCGACGGCAAAAAAATAGCCCAAGAGATCTTAGAAGATATAAAAAATGAATTATCTACTATTAAATTCAAAAAGGGATTAAGGTTAGGAATTATTTTAGTGGGTGATAATGATGCCTCGGAATCTTTCATTAAACAAAAAAAGAAAGTTGCCAATTTTTTGGGGATAAAGATGAAAATTTTCAATTTTCCAAAAAATATTACGACAAGGAAATTAAGAAAGGAGATACAAAAAATAAAAAAAATGAGATTAAATGGTCTTATTATCCAACTTCCTTTGCCCGGACATATAAATAAGCAGTATATTTTAAATTCTATCCCGCCGGAACTTGATGTTGATTGCTTGGCGGAAAATTCGGTTAAAAAACTTTATGCTAATAATTATAAAATTTTGCCGCCAACAATAGAAGGCATTTTCTTGATTTTAAAACATTCTGGCATTAATGATCCTAGAAACGATTTAAAAGGCAAAACTGTCGTTATCGTTGGCACCGGTGATTTGATTGGCAAGCCGTTAGCTGTTATAATGATTAATAATGGTGCTACTATTTGCGTTTGTAATGAATATACGAAGGATTTAAAAGAAAAAACCCTATTAGGCGATATTTTAGTTTCCGGCACTGGCAAAGCAAAACTTATTAATGGCGATATGATTAAAGAAGGCGCAATTGTTATTGATGCAGGCTTTTCAATAAAAGATGGCAAAATAGTTGGCGATATAGAAAAAGAAAGTGTTTCTAAAAAAGCTTCGTTTGTTTCCCCGGTTCCAGGCGGCCTTGGTCCAATAACCACCGCTTTATTATTTAAGAATTTATTAAAAAAATATAAACTAAATAAAATTTAATCTTTTTCTTTTTAGAAATTGGATTAAAGAACAAAAAAACATGAATCAATATATAACAGAAGAAGGTTTAAAAAAACTAAAAGAAGAAATGGAGTCTTTAAAGAAAAAAAGAGAAGAAATTTCTAAAAGGATTGAAGAAGCGAAATCTTTAGGCGATCTTTCTGAGAACGCGGAATATTTGTCTGCTCGGGAAGCACAATCTTTTAATGAAGGAAGAATTTTAGAAATAGAAGATATTTTGAAAAATGCTATTATGATTAAAAAAAGCCACACTGATCAAAGCGATATTGTTAGGGTAGGTTCTCGTATAGAAGTTTCTTCTGACAAAAACGGAAGACAAGTTTTTATAATTGTCGGTTCTCAAGAGGCCAATCCTAAAGAAGGAAAAATTTCCAATGAATCGCCTTTAGGCAAGGCTTTATTAGGTAATAAAAAAGGCGCTGTTGTTGAATTTAGAACGCCTAGTGGAGTAGTGAAATATAAAATTTTATCAATTGAATAAAATGAATAAAAATAAAATGATGATTGTAAATGATAATTTTTTATTTTTACAAATGAGTAAAGTAAAAATAAATAAGGATAGAAATTTAATATGTTAAGTGAAATTCGAAAAAATAGAATAAAAAAACTAGAAAATATTCGTCAAAAAGGTATTAATCCATATCCCTCAAAAGTGGCTAAATTTTCTTTTTTAAATGATGTTGTTAAAGATTTTAAAAAATTATTTTCTAAAAAATCAAAAATTGCCGTTGTGGGTAGGATTATATTATTAAGGAATTTAGGCGGTTTAATTTTTGTCAAGCTTTACGACGGAACAGGAAAGATGCAATTAATGTTAAAAAAAGATGATTTAAAAGAAGCATTTGATTTTTTTAGAGATAATATAGATTTAGGCGATTTTATTTATGCTTCAGGCACTTTATTTCTAACGAAAACAAAAGAAAAAACCCTTTTAGTTAATAAATATGAGATTTTATCAAAAGCTCTCTTGCCTTTGCCAGAGAAATGGCATGGTTTAAAAGACTTAGAAGAAAGATCGCGGCAACGATATTTAGACTTAATAGTAAATCAGGATTCTAAAGATAAATTTATTAAAAGATTTGAATTAATTAAAATAATACGCGAAGTTCTCAATAAAGAAGGTTTTTTAGAAGTTGAGACTCCCATTTTACAATCATTAGCCGGCGGAGCGTTAGCTAAACCATTTAAATCTAAGGCGAATGCTTTAGATATGGAAGTATTTCTAAGAATAGCTCCTGAATTGTACTTAAAAAGATTATTAATAGGCGGCTTTAATAAAATTTATGAAATTGGCAAATGTTTTAGAAATGAAGGTATTGATAAAGATCATAATCCAGAGTTTACAATGGTCGAAGGCTATATCGCTTATTGGGATTATGAAAAATTAATGATTTTTATAGAAAAAATTTTAAAAGAGATAATCAAAAAAATTAATAAAAGGACAACGATTAATTTCGAAGGAAAGAGAATTAACAGCGGCGGAAAATGGAAAAAAGAAACCTTTAATAATGTTTTAAAAAAATATGCTAATGTTGATTTAGAAAAAGAATCCCAAGAGAATCTTTATAAAAAATTAGTAAACGCTGGTTTTACGATAAATAAATTGGCAACAAAAGAAACTATTGCCGATGAAATTTTTAAGAAAATATGTCGTCCTAAAATTATAGAACCCACTTTTATAGTCGGGCAACCACGAGATTTGTCGCCATTGGCTAAATTAAGTAAAGATAATCCGCAAATAGCCGAAAGATTTCAGTTAATTATTGGCGGTCTTGAACTAGTTAATGCCTATTCCGAACTCAATGATCCATTAGAACAAAACCTAAGGTTTTGCGAACATTCCGAAAAAAAGAAAGAAAATATTGAAGGAGATTTTCATTGTTTTGACAATGATTATATTAAGGCGTTGGAGTATGGTATGCCACCAGCCGCTGGTTTTGGTATTGGTATTGATAGATTGGCAATGCTTTTAACCGACACTCATAATGTAAGAGATATTATTCTCTTTCCTTTAATGAGGCCTGAATAATTTTAATTAAAGTATTTATTTTAAATAAATTTTATGATTGACATTAATTTATTGAGAAATAATCCCCAGTATGTAAAAGAAAAAGTAAAGAGCAAGGGCGTTGAGATAGATATTGATAAAGTTTTAACTTTAGATAAACTTCGTCGTCAAATCATAAAAGAATTAGACGATTTAAGAGCCAAGCAGAAAAGATTAGGTAGAGATGAGTTAGAGGAAGCAAAAATAATAAAAAATAAAATAAAAGAGAGGGAAAAGGATTTGTGGAAAAGAGAAGAAGAATTTAACCAACTTTTTTTGAGAATACCTAATTTACCATTAGATGATACGCCTCAGGGCATTGAAGAAAAAGATAATGTAGTTTTGCGCGAAGTTGGCGTTAAACCAAAATTTAATTTTATACCCCGTGATTATATTGAGATTGGCAAAAAATTAGATTTAATAGATACTGACAGCGCTGCTAAAGTATCTGGGGCGCGGTTTGGTTATTTAAAAAATCAATTAGCACTCATGGAATTTGCTATTGTAAATTTTGTTTTTAATTTTTTAACTAACCCTAATAATATAAAAAAAATTATTCAGAAAAATAAAATTAAAGTCGTTGCAAAGAGCTTTATAGCGGTAGTGCCGCCAGTTATGGTTAAGCCGGAAATTATGAGAGCAATGGGTTATATGGAAAGAGGAGAAGAGGAAATATATCATTTAGAAAAGGATGATTTATATTTGGTTGGCACTTCAGAACAATCGCTTGGCCCAATCTTTGCTAACTCTTTTATAGAGAGAGATAAATTGCCAATTAGACTTGTTGGCTTTTCTACTTGTTTTAGAAGAGAAGCGGGTTCTTACGGTAAAGACACGAAAGGTATTTTAAGAGTTCACCAGTTTGATAAAATTGAAATGTTTATTTTCTCTAGACCGGAAACTTCAAGAGAAGAACATAGATTACTTTTAACTATTGAAGAAACATTGATGCAACAATTAAAATTACCTTATAGAGTTGTAAATATTTGCACTGGCGATTTAGGCGATCCAGCAGCGGCAAAATATGATATTGAAGCTTGGCTGCCAGGCCAAAATAATGGTAAGGGAGAATATAGAGAAACTCATTCAACATCAAATACTACTGACTTTCAAGCAAGGCGTCTTAATATTCGTTTTAAAGACGAAAATGGAAAAACGCAATTTGTCCATACCTTAAACGGCACTGCTTTTGCCATAGGGAGGATTTTAATAGCCATTATTGAAAACTATCAGAAGAAAGATGGTTCGGTTGAGGTTCCAAAAGCGCTAAGAAAATATTTAGATTTTAAAATAATCAAGTAGGGCTTAAAAGATTTAAAATTATTTTTTGTAAAATTCTTTTTAATTCTAGAATATTTCAAAATCAGATTGGATTTTTTTATTTAATCTTTTAAGATAAATCTTTTTTATATTCACTCTGAGACTCCAAAATTATTAAAATCAAAAAATACTATTCTATTAAAGATTAAGCAAGTGATTAATTATGAAGTATAGAACATGGCTTGAATTATCAAGAAAAAATCT
>JBBIUM010000057.1:0-4551 GCA_037440245.1 Candidatus Yanofskyibacteriota bacterium
AGAATATTTCAAAATCAGATTGGATTTTTTTATTTAATCTTTTAAGATAAACTTTTTATATTCACTCTTAGACTCCGAAATTATTAAAATCAAAAAATACTATTTTATTAAAGATTAAGCAAAGTGATTAATCAAGTGATTAATTATGAAGTATAGAACATGGCTTGAATTATCAAGAAAAAATCTTCATCAAAATATTTCAATAATTAAAAAGATAATTGGTTATAAAACGGGAATTATTGCTGTTGTTAAAGCCAATGCTTATGGTCATGGCTTGATCCAAATGTCTTCTCTTCTTAAAAAAGAAAAAATTGATATTTTAGCAGTCGTTGAGTTAAAAGACGCAGAAACAATTTTAAAAAAGGGAATTAAAATTCCAATATTGATTTTAGGGCCGCTTTTTAATTTTGAGACTGATAGAATTTTAAATCTTTCCAAGAAAGGCGTTATTTTTACTATCTACGATTTTGATTCTTTAAAATTAATCAAAAAAATAGGAAAGAAATTAAAAAGAAAAATTAAAATACATTTGAAAATTGATTCCGGCATGGGACGATTAGGTTTTTTGCCTAATAATGCTCTTTTGGCTTATAAAACGGCTTTTGAGGATAAATTTTTAGAAATTGATGGAATTTATTCTCATTTTTACGGTGCTGACGAGAAAGAAATTAAATTCGACTTGGAACAAATAAAAATTTTTAAAAAATTATTAAAAGATATTTCTAAATTTGATCGAAATATCTTTGATAAGAAAATTCATTTTGCCAAAAGCGCTGCTTTGCGTTTTAACAAAAGGCTTAAAGAGATAGGTTGCAATTTTATAAGAGTCGGCTTGAGTATTTACGGCTTAAATCCTTTTGTTTTTAGCAGAGGAATTAGTAGAAAATTATTTAGAGGAATACAACCGATACTTTCATTAAAATCAAGAGTAGGATGTATAAAATGGCTTCCTAAGGGGCATTGTGTAAGTTATGGTTGTACTTTTATCACTAAAAAACCCACAAAAATAGCAGTTATACCTGTAGGATATTTTGAAGGAATTGATAGGCGTTTTTCTAATAATAGTTTTGTTTTGGTTAAGGGAAAATATGCTAAAATTTTAGGCAGAGTTTGTATGAATTTGATAATTGTTGACATAAGTAATATTAAAGATGTTAGAACAGGTGATAAAGTTATTGTTATAGATAATAGGAATGAAAGTAAAAATTCCGTCAATAATCTAGCAAAAAGAATAGGCACAATTAATTATGAAATTGTAACGCGTCTTAATCCTCAATTACCCAGAATAATAGTTGACTAATATCTGCTTTTGCTATTAGTCATTTTTAAAAAATCTCTTTAAATAAAAATTTTTGCCATTCTGCGAAGGCAGGCAATAAAAATTTTAAAGATTATTGTTTCCCAGAATGGCTAAGAGAGATGGCATTCCTAAAAAAAATTAAAAAAATAACAAAAAGATTTTTTCTAAAATATAAATATTTTATAATTTTAATTCTTTTATTAACTAGTTCCTTATTTTATATTTTATTTTTCTCTAATATTTTTAAAATAAAGAATATTGAAATTGATGAGAATATTTTAAATTCTAATGCCGAAGAATATATAAAGAAGAATATTCAAGGAAATATTTTTTTATTTTCTGTGAAAAATTTTAAAAATAGCTTTCAGTTTCGTTTTCCTGAATTCTCGAAAATAGAAATTAAAAAACGTTATTTTGATGGGACTATTTTATTGCAATTAATTAAAGAAAAAGAAATAGGGATTTGGTGCGAAAAAGATATAAGATGCTTTTATTTTAATAGCGAAGGCTATATTTTTAAAGAAGCGCCAAAAAATGTCAGTGGTTCTGCTTTGATAATTATAAGAGATTACCCTTCTAAGGTAGTTGAAACTTTAGTTTTGCCGTATAAGGTTTTGGACAAAAAGTTACTTGATTTTATTTCAATAATTTTTGGGATCTTAAAAGAATTCAATATGATAGCGGTGTTTTCTATAAATAGGGATAATTTTGAAATAATTGCGGAAACAAAGAATTATCCCAAAATAATTTTTAATTTAATAAAAATTTCAGAATACGAAAAAAATACCATTCGTAAAATTCTTCAGTCATTAAGAGATAAATTTCCTGAATTAGAATATATAGATTTAAGGATATTAGACAGGGTTTACTACAAAATGCATTCCTTAAAAACTCCTCTAACGAATTGATTCTTATATTTTGCATTTGAATTTTTTAGCTTTGAGTTTTTATTATAAAAAGAATCTAAGGTAAATGGTAAATAAATATCGAATAGCCAATTTTTGTTATCTCCGATCCTTCAGGAAGTATTAAACGATAAGCTTTATCGGGAGTTTTTAAGGAATTTTGATAATATGTCGCTGAAATTGCTATCCAGCCTTCTTTTGGCAATGGTTGTCCCGCTGAAAATGGGACATATTTATTTTTGAGATAGTAATAAGGGTCGGCCCATCCGAAATAGTCAAGATAAATTTTATCAATATTATTTTTTTCAACAAATTGTGCTAATCTTTTTAAATCTTGCCCCCAGTCTAAATTAGAATCCACCACATATTTATAACCTTTATTTGGGCCTCCCGCCAATTCATTAAAATAGGCAAGAAAATATGGGTAGGTTTTTACAACAGAGATAATTTGCCAAATAATCAAAAGCAAAAGTAGCGCGCAGCCAACTTGAAATAACCATTTTTTACCTTTTATTTTATTTAGAAGAACAACAATTTGCGAACTGATTAAAATATAGAGAAATGGGAAAGTAGGCAATATATGTCTTACGCCTATATTAAGATTACTCATTATGGCAGAAATCCAATAAATTGCTATTGCTGATAGCATCGTGAATTCAGAGAAATGATTCTTTATAAACTTTTTAATATTTTTCAAAGAGAAATAATTTTTTAATTTTGTTATGATTAAGATGATTAAAATTATCAAAGTTAAAATATGAATTGTTAGAGGTTCTTTAATTAAATAGACAATCGGGAAATAATAATGCCAACCCTTATTAGAGACTTCGCCAAGAAAATAAGTTGTGTTTCCTCCAGTGGCTCTTTGAAAAGTCATAAAAAGACCATGTAAATATTGTCCATAGGCGCGAAGTATTGGCTTAGAAGAAACCCAAACTACAAAATTTGTCATCTTTTTAATGGAAAATCCTGCTAAATTGTATTGAATATCGGCAATTTGTTTTTCTATCGGATAATGCCAGGTATGAAAAAGATACACTGTTAGGATTAAAAAATAGCCAATAAAAAATAAAAAAAATGATAGGGCAATAAATTGTTTTTTGTTCACTTTTGCTTCTTTTTCAACTAAGTTATTAAAGCTTTTATGCCAGTTTATCAATAGCCAAACCAAAATTAAAAAGATAAACAATGGTACGAGTAAAAATGTGGAAAATTTAAGCATTTGAGCAACGCCAAACACAAAACCAGCTAAGACAGAAGATTTTATTGTCGGATTTTTTACAAAAGAAATAAAAGCAACGGTGGCAATAAAAAATCCAAAAGCAGCACCAACGTCGGTGGTAACAAATTTACCATGGGCTAAAAGAGTAGGCGAGAAGGCGAAAAAAAATAAAGAAAGTAGACCACTATAATAGCCGAAATTTTTTGATGTCCATTTATAAATAAGCCAGCCAAATATAATAGTTAATAGAGTTGGTAAAAGTCTTGCCCAAAAAGTTATTTTATCTGCATCGTTGCCTGAAGCATAAATGAATTCTCTGCCAAAATCCCATTGACCATTAATTTTTTCTATCCAGGCATTTGACTTCTCAGTGAAATTAAGTTTTAAAAATAGCAAAGGGATAGCCGCTAAATCTTTTATAAGCGGTGGATGCTCAGGATTAAGGCGATAATCCTGTTTAACAAGATATGAATAACCAGCGCCAATATGAGGAATTTCATCAACGATTAAAGAATCATTTTTAGTTGCTCCAAGCATTAAGAAAAGAGAAAAGATTAGTATAAAGATGGCAATAAGATGGAATTTAAATTCCTTCATAGTAGTTTTATTCATTATAATAGTTTTATTTATTATTGTAGCATAATTATTTCAACAAGTTAAAAGTTAATTTGGTAAATTATTAATAACTCTACATAAACTACATAAAATAGAATGCAACAGAATACAACATCATTTTAAAAATTTAAAAAAGTTTGTTAAGTTATTTATTATTGCCAACCCCTTATAGTTATATCTCTGTTGCAATTGTGATACGAGGATTGGAAAAAATCTATATAAATGCATTGACTTTAAATGTCTTTTAGTTAAAATAAAATTAGTTAAAATAAATAAGAAAAGATATTTTAATAATAGTCACCCAGGCGCCAATTAAATGTCAAAGTAAGATGCAGTATTTTTATGTTACATCCTAATTTATAAATGTAGCTTATAGGTTTTATCGATCAAAGTAGTCAGTGTATATTTTTAAAGTATGGGCATGTAGCTCAGTTGGTTAGAGCACGTCACTGATAATGACGGGGTCAGAGGTTCGAATCCTCTCATGCCCATTTTCAATTTCAAATGGT
>JBBIUM010000058.1:0-4529 GCA_037440245.1 Candidatus Yanofskyibacteriota bacterium
TCACGATCGTGAGATAAGTGTTGATAAAAAATTTACTTTGATATTTCTTTTCAACACTTCTTTAAAGTGTGATACCTTTTTATTCTTTTCTTCCGCTTGAAAAATCCTGACTGGCGGAGAGGGAGGGATTCGAACCCTCGGAGGACTTTTGGTCCTCAACGCATTAGCAGTGCGTTGCTTTCAACCACTCAGCCACCTCTCCTTTTTTATATCTTATGGTATCATTCGCTCTCTTATTTCCCCTATACCCAATATTTTTTCCCTACTTCAAAAAGCACGAATCCCTTCCTTTTTTATATTTTATTCTTTGCTTCAATAATTTTTGCCAATCAACAGATTTAAACATAAATATGATAGACGTATGATTTCCTACTTATTACTTTATGTTATTTAAAACATTTTTGCAAATTTTACTCTCTTCTCTTAATGACCTCTTAACTAACCCATTTGATAAAAAAGCAAAGTAACCAAAATTCTTTAATAAAAAATTAATTATTTCAAGCCAAACCCGAAAATCAAATAGTCATCTAACAAATGAAAACACGCCACAAAAATATGCCACCTCTTCTTTAATGATATTATTTTTAATAAAAATAACAGTGCAAAACAAAATAGAATATTAAGAATAAGGTAAAAAGCTGTTTTCTATTTAGAAAACAGCTTTTTTAAATTATAAATTTTTCATTTTAAATATTATAAAATCAAGCCACAGGCGCCAGTTTTCATTACTAAGATGGAAGTTTCTGCCAAATTTTCTGGACTAGTACCAACATCTCGCCACCACCCCTGAATAATTCCAAATGTTAAATCGCCTCTTTTTAAATAATAATTATTTAGATCTGTCACCTCTAATTCTCCTCTTTTTGATGGTTTTAAATTTTTTATTACCTTAAAAGCATCTCTATCATACATATAAACACCAATTACAGCATAACTAGAAGGAGGTTTT
This sequence comes from Candidatus Yanofskyibacteriota bacterium, assembly GCA_037440245.1. Lineage (GTDB taxonomy): Bacteria > Patescibacteriota > Minisyncoccia > JBBIUM01 > JBBIUM01 > JBBIUM01. The sequence goes on from JBBIUM010000058.1 coordinate 950, forward strand.
TTAGGTTTCTCAATAATCTCTAAAATTTTTGTGCCCTTTTTATTAAACCGAGGAACTCCAAATCTTTCCGGATCAGGTACTTGAGCAAGCAAAATTCTCGCCCCTGATTTTTGTTTTTTAAAAATTTCAACCTCATCTGAAATATTATTTTCTAAAATATTATCGCCTAAAATGACAATAAATTTATCGCTGTCGCAAAAATTTTCCGCCAGTCCAATTGCCTGCGCAATTCCACCAGGATATTTCTGCACAGCAAATTCCAATCGCGAAAATGAAAAAATCTGTCTGCCTTGCCTATCAAAGACACAACCATTTCCTAATTGCTTTTTAATTTGTTGCCTATGTTCCGGATTGGTAATTATCAATACTTCTTTAATCCCCGCCAACTCTAACTGCATTAAGGGATAATAGATAATTGGCCATTTATAGACTGGCAACATTGCCTTATTTATTGCCCTTGTTAATTCGCCTAAACGCGTCGCCTGCCCGCCAGCACAAATTACGCCTTTTAATTTTTCAGACATTTCTTACCTCCTAAATTTAATTTTATTTTTATTTAATTTTAATGTCCAATAATGTTCATATTTATACTTATTTACTTAATTTTTTATTAAAATTAAAACTATCCTCGCGCAATTGTAAATCCCCAAACTGTTTTAGCGCCAGCTTTTTTAAGAATTTTGGCGCACTCATTAAGTGTCGCTCCGGTAGTCACCACATCGTCAACTAAAATTATTGTTTTATCTTTGATTAAATCAGAATTTTTGCATTCAAAAATACCAAAAACATTTTCCTTGCGCTTTTGATAATTTTTAATCTGTGCCTGCGCTTTATTACCTTTCACCCTTTTTAAAATCTCTTTTTCAAAACAAATTCCTGTTGCTTTGCTTACAAAATTGGCAATAACTGCTGCTTGATTAAATCCCCTACTTTTTTCCTTTTTAAAATAAAGAGGAACAGGAATTATTACTGATTTTTCAGAAAATAAAAAAGCTGGCTTAAATTGTTGAAAAAATTTTTCAATCAAATATTGAATATTAGGCTCTAAATCAACCATTTCTTCATACTTGTATAATTTAATTAATTTTTGAATAACTGGATTCCCATAAGAAACAAGAGAAACGCAACCATCTAAAAAAAATTTTTTGGCGCATCTTTTACAAGTTTTTCCTCCTATTGTTCCTCTACCACAAAAAAGGCAAGAATTTATTCCAAAACTAATTGCTACTTTTTTAACACAATCAAGACAAATATAGACATTATCCTCTTTGCGGCAACTACAGCATCTTATTGGAAAGATTAAATCTAAAATGTATTTTTTTATTTGATTCAATACAGATTTCATAACAATAAATTCATAATAACTTAACGAATAAAAAAATCAATAATGAAGAACCTCATAAAAATTTTATTCATTAATCAAATCAAATAATTTTCACCGCAAAAACAAATAAAGACAAAGCCGCGCTTTTCAAATTTGAAAAGCGCGGCTTTGTTTTAATAAACTTCTTTGCGGGGCCCGGAATCGAACCGGGTTCTGGGGATTATGAGCCCCCCGAGGTACCATTCCTCTACCCCGCGGCTCTATTAGCCTTAAGCCCAATTTTAATAATTTTCTTTATAATCCTAATACCTATTACTCTTTACACTCCATCAAGAATTACTTTCTAGTTAAAAGACTATAAAATAATTTTAAAGATGTCAAGAATCGCGTTTTAAACACGCTGATTAAAATACGCAAAAATTATGATGTAATTTTGCTAGTCGCAAAAAATTTTTCAATAAGAATTTTACAATACGAAGGATTTTAAAACAAAATAAATTGAAAAGACGGTTTAACCGTCTTTTTATTTTTTTATTTTATCTTATTATCTTTTGGCTCTATTCTCTATTATTTTTATTGCTTCTTTTCTCCTGTCAAAGAAAATAATTTCAAATTTTGTAATCTGTCCATTTTTACTTTGTGTCAGAGAAAAAATCAAATACCCAATATCCGGTCCTTTGCCCAACTTGGATATGTATCCTGTCTTTCCCTGAAGACATGGTGACAAAATAAAAACTAAACCTTTATAGAACATTGAACAATAAACATGACCTCCACCAGAAAGAACTACTAACGCCTTATTATTATAATTTTTGTTAGCAAGAATTTCTTTTACTATATCCTCTTCTATCACCCTTTGACCTTTATAACTTTTAGCATAACCAGTCCCCCAGTTAAAATGTCTTAGAATTACAATTAATTTTTCATCCTCCCTTTCGCCCTGTTGAATCCCACAATACTTTATATCAGGTCTCAATTTTACTATTGCATCTAAAATATCATAACCAACTTCCTCCATAAACCAATTATCATGATCCCCGCTTATAGCATAAGTTGTAATCCCCTCTCGAAACGGAAATTTCTTCACAGCCAAATCTGTTAATTCTGTAGCCCGCCAAACATAAACCTCACCTTTTCTTTCTTCTCGGTGTTTTGGCAAACCATTAGTGATATCTCCTATGCAATTAACGACTTTCACACCTCTTTTTTGAAACTCATTATATGCCTCCTCTGCTATCTCTGGTAGTTCAAAAATATGGCCGAGATGAATATCAGAGATTACTCCTTGTGTAATTGTCTTATAAAAATAATCTTTAAAATCGATAGCAGGAACAGTAATGTGAGCTCTCTCTTTTTTACGCATAAAATAATTTTGCGAAACAGTATCGTATTCAATTATTTCTCCTAATTTCTCATTCAACGATTTTATTAAATTCTCTATAGAAACTATATCTTTATCAAGAATCTGGGATAATTCCCCTTTCGACCTCCCCACCTCTTCTAACAATTTTACAACCTCTCTCTCTTCTTCTTTCAACTTACTAATTTTTTCTGACGACGAAATTTTTTCACGATAATCATTTAAAATTGGTTTAAAAGGATATACCGCTTTCCTGACAATAAACTCATCTTCGCCATTTTCAATAAATTCAATAGTCAGTATAATAAATCCAAGAGTTGGTACGACAATCTTTCTTTTCTTACTTTTTTCAGCGGCTGTTATTAATCGCAAAGAAGGAATTCCGCATAGAACTTTTACAACACTCCCCGCCAAATCACAAAAAATACCCTGCCCAGCTACACAAAGGATATCTGGATAATCAGTTAAAAATAAATCCATCACATCTTGAAGAATATTTTCTTCATACCCTTGAAGAGGGTATGATTTTGCATAAGGACTATTCTCGCCGCCATGATAGGCCGCACGAAGAATAGGCCATCTTTTTCCTTTGGGGACACCTCTCCTCAACTTAAAGTCGGAAAATTCATAACCGCGGTAAATAAGATCTTCTCTTTCTAATGATATTTCATACAACACATTGTACCCGGCTTTTAACCACTGAAAATCGTGATATCCGCCTATCAATCTGACTTTAAATTTCTCAGAACGAGGATAATTTTTAACAACATATTCTATCTGCTCATCAATCGTTTGTTTATGAAACTCTTTTAATCTAGTTCTTGTAGGCTTACCAGCAGTAACGTCAAGATGAACTAAGAAATCAACTCCTTCTCTTTCAGCAATTTGGAAAACCT
>JBBIUM010000059.1:0-898 GCA_037440245.1 Candidatus Yanofskyibacteriota bacterium
TCGAGCGAACTCAAAAAGATACACCAGAATTTCACTTTCTGGTTTTTGACCGAGGGGTTGGTGGGCGGCGCTCTGCGCCGCCCACTGATTTTACAGCTCGCCCACCCAGCCGCAAAAACTTGCCTTCATCTACCAATCAAGGCAAAACGCCAAAACAAAATCTTCTTCTTTCCAATAAATTAACCTTTGAAGTAGGACACTTGGCGATGTATAATATCGCCATATGAAAAACAAATACACCCACATTAAAAAACAGAAATTCCCAAAAATTTCTGCATCAAATAGTATGAAAAAAAAATTTTCTTTTACCGCCGGCTTTGCTGGCGACAAAACCGCCAACTGATTTTTCCGCCCAAAATTCCTTACAATTTACTCCCCGCCTCGCCGAGCCCGCCGTTGGCGGGGCGGGCAAATTTGACAATTCCTCGCTGGTGCCGCGGGAGGGAGTCGAACCCTCATGATCTTGCGATCATTGGATTTTGAGTCCAACGCGTCTGCCAATTCCGCCACCGCGGCATATTTTTAAAATACTTTTTAATCCTTTTATCTCTAAGTCCAAAATTATTAATTCAAAGTATTCCAAAATCCAAACTAAATAAAACTCAAAACCACAACTGATGTTAAATCCTAAATCCAAAATCCTAAATTCTAAACAATGTTAAAATTTAAATATTTAAAGTAAGCTCAAAATTCAAAGCGCAAAGCTACAGCTTAAAAGTTAAAACTTTTTCTGAATTGTCTACTCTTGAATCGATGCCAAAGATTCATTAGAAGACAACGATTTTAATTTTTTATAATAAATGCCTTCCTGTTTTAATCCATATTTAGGAAAAATTTTTTTTCGCCATTGATAATAAGGAGTTAACCATTTTTCTCTTTCTTGATTATAAAAATAATT
>JBBIUM010000059.1:920-4443 GCA_037440245.1 Candidatus Yanofskyibacteriota bacterium
CTTCTTTTAAAATTTCCAAAGCATTCTCTAAAATTCTCTCTCGGTTTTTTCTGGATAGTGCATTAAAATATTTATAATATCAAATTTTTCTTTGAAGTAAGGCTTTCTTAAAATATCATAAATTTTAAAATCAATATGACTTTTTACGGAACTAGCTACTTCTAAGATGGGGTAGTTTTCATAAATAAAAGCATCTTTAGGCAAAACACCTTTTTCTTTTTTTATTTTTAATAATTCGGATAGAGAATATTTTATGTTTTTCTTTTTATATTTCCATTCCTCGCCTGTTATTTTAAAATAACCTTTTTCATAATATTTTTTTATTTCAGAAAATTCTTTTTTAAGTTCATCTTTAATAATTTCATATTTTCCTCGTTTAGCCTTTTCTATTAATTGAGAAGAGGAATCAATAACCGTAATTTTAAAGTTATCGCCTTTTTCTAATAAATAAATGGCTAAACTATAAGCTTCTTTTCCATCCGAACATCCGATATCTAAAACCTTAAAAGTTTCTTTTTCTCCAAATCCTTTTCTAAATTCTTGAAAATTTTCCGCAGCAAGTTTAAGATTTCCTTCACGGAAAAATTTAGTTTGAGGCGTAGTAGGATTTTCTTTAAAATATTCCAAGCGTTCTCGCAAAGGCCGTCCGGGATGCATTTTAGCCAAAAGTTCAAAATTTTTTAAACCATCTTTTCCATAAATTTCTTTAACTAATTCTTTTATTTTTTCCTCTCTTTCTTTATTTAATTCTTTTTTCTTTACCGTTTTTTTTGGAATTTTTTCTATACTTTTAAACATATCTTTGCTGATTATAATTTTATTTTACTAAAAAAATAGTTTTTAATCAAACCAAATTTGCGTATAAAATTGCAAAAAATCCATTAATGAGATAAAATAAAATTGGTAAGATAAATAAAAATTAGATAAATAAAAATTATTTTCAAAGAAAAAAATTAAAAAAGCGACGGCTAAGAGGCATAAATAATCAAGGTCAATTCCTGTTAGAAAATATTTTTTCCAATAAATCATGTTTAATTATATAAATATTATATAAAAATAATTATAATTAAATTCTAATCAATCCATTTCAATATGAGAGTGATTGGAATATATAATATGTCTAAAAAAAATTTAATTTTTTTAGCGATTCTAATTCTTGTAGTTGGCACATTAAGCGGTTTGTCTATTGTTGGTATAAACATAGCAACTAAAGTGGTAAGGCAGCAACTAAATCCACAGCCGCTAAACAAAATGCGATGGGACTTGCTTTCATTTCCAAATCTTGGTCTGATTGAGCAGACGGCTTTGATTTATAATCCTTACAATAATAAGTTATACACTTACGGCGGATGGGGAAATATAGGTGGCAAGGTAAATTCAATGAGTAATACAATGATGGGTATCTACGATATTCAACGCGGCGTTTGGACAGCCAAAACAGGAGAAAATTTTCCGTATTTAATGGAGCATTCAATGATATTTAATCCGCAAGATAAAAAAATCTATATTTATGGTTCTGACGAAGAAGTTTATTCGTATGATACAATTTCCGATACGCTTGTAAAAATAGAACCAACAGATGGCGTTAAACCGCCCAGCCGCAATCTTAGTCCTTTGGCATTTGATGTTAGCAGTCAAAAATTTTACATTTACGGCGGCGATTATTACAACCCTCTTTCCGATTTTTGGTCATTTGATATTAGAGCGAAGAGATGGCAACAGTTGCCGACCAATCCGTCAATGCCGGGCCGCGGTTGGCATGCTGCCGCTTTTGATTCAACTCACAAGCGGGTATACATTTTTGGCGGCATAAATGGCTTTAATTGCCGCGAGCTTTGCGTTCCTCAAACCCTTGACGATCTTTGGTATTTTGATGTCACAAGTCAACAATGGATGAAAATTAATAAGGATGACAATCAACTTTGGCCCGAAGCCAGATTTATTACCAACGCCTTTTACAATTCCGCTACGCAAAAATTTACGGTGGTTGGCGGCTTTAACTGGGATTTAAACGGAAATTATTTTTATAACGATATTTGGGAATACGACACGAATGCTGAAATAACAGCTAATGGCAAAAATTCCGCTTCTAAAAATTCCGCTTCTTGGCAGAAAATTGAAACAACTGGTGACAAACCAAAAGGAACGGCAAGGAAATACGCAGTGGCTTGGGATGATATTCATAAAAATCTCTATATTTATGGGGGCGATGCAAAAGCCGGCCAAGAAGGTCCTACAAGCTATGTTATGAACTTACGACTATTGAATTATCCCCAAAAAAATTGGAAACAAATTTCTTTCAAAACGGATTCTGTTAATGAAAATGAATTAAAATATCCCTATCGCTATACTTGTGGTGTAAGAGGCGCTTGGTCGCCGGAACACCAAAAAATGTATATTTTTGGGGAAGAAATGTGCAACGCCGGCAATAATTTGTGGATTTATGAAGCTGGAAAAAATCATCTCTATAAACCGGCAGTTAGCGGTGACATTCCGACCCCGCGAAAATGGCCGGGAATGGCCTGGAGCAGTTTTGATAAAAAATTGTATCTTTTAAGCGGCGCTATTTACGGTCAAGAAGACATACAATTTTATTCCTTTAACCCGACGACCCTCCAATGGAATCATATAACTAATTCTACTGGCAATATACCTTCTAATTTAAACGGCCCTACAATGGTTTTCAATCCGGTAAATAACAAGCTTTACGTTTTTGGCGGAACAAGCCTTAACACAAACATCTATACTTATGACCTTCACAATAATCATTGGGAAGCTATTCCAGCACCTCAAGTATCGCCGCATTGGAGAAGATATCACACCGCCGTTTGGGATACCTTGCGAAATAAAATGATTATTTACGGAGGAACGTACTTAGACAATATACCTCCTTATTGGCATCCGTTAGGGGATATTTGGGAATATACGCCAGAAACAAACCAATGGACAGAAATTCATCCTTCAGGCAATTTGCCGCCCCCAAGCGCTTACCATGCCGCGGTTTGGGATAATTCCACAAACACAATGATTATCGCGGGAAACGCGCTTATTGACGCTTACCGCTATTATCCCTCTCTTAACGGCAGTCCAAGATGGCAAAAAATTCCTTTAGCTTCGCAGTTTAACGCCACAACTAATAACGGCTTATTTGACCCGGTTGCCGCGTGGGATTCTCTAAATAAAAGAATGATTTTCTTCGGCAACACTATTAATAGTCAAGAACGAGATTTTTGGTCATTGAGTCCGACAACTTGCGCCTCAAAAATTTGCCGAAACGAAGAGAAAATAAATATTGGAACTGATGAAATTGAATAAATATAAAGAGGAATTTTAAAAAAACTAATATTGTAAAATTTTCTTTAAACTCGTTAATTTTTGACCGCTCTGCAGTTTTGTAAAGTCGCGAGTGAGGCGGAGAGTTCGGCGAATGGCGTTTCATATTTTCTTTTTTATTTCTTCTGCCAATTTTTTAAGTTTAGTCATATTTACCTTTGGCCCTGTTTGAGTGCTAATGTAACCCTCG
>JBBIUM010000060.1:0-4394 GCA_037440245.1 Candidatus Yanofskyibacteriota bacterium
TTCAAAGTTCGTATCCGATTTCTTGGCTCCGGCGGTAGGATTCGAACCTACAACCCACTGGTTAACAGCCAGTCGCTCTACCATTGAGCTACGCCGGAATAAGTTATTTTCAATCAACCAGGAATAAATTATTTCACTCAATGTTGTAATTGTAAAATTGTAATCCTAATAACTCTAGCAATTTGATTATCTAATCTCCTATTGGCGCCACTCTACTCTTTTATTTATATATTTTATATTTACTTTGGCAAGATTAAAACAAAACCTCCAATATAATAACATCCTCCGAACAGCAGAACAATTCTAGATAGTCCAGCCTAACAATAAAAAGACGGAAAAATTAAATATCAATTATTCATAATCTAAAAATCTCTTCGACTCCTCATGTTCTTTTAATTTTTCAAGCGCCTTAGCTTCAATCTGCCTAATTCTTTCCCGAGTAACATTAAATTTCAGTCCTACTTCTTCGAGAGTATGTGTTATGCCATCGTTTAACCCAAATCGCATGGCTAAAATTTCCTGTTCTCTTGGCGTTAACTCCTTAATAACTCTTTTTAAATGATCACGTAATAAAGAACGGGCGGCATATTTTTCAGGACTCACCTCTTTTTCATCTTCAATAAATTCAGTTAGGGCCGAATCTTCATCTTCATCACCAACAGGCGCTTCAAGAGAAATAGTATCCTGCGATATCTTATTAATTTGGTGAACTTTGTCAACATCAATTCCCATTTCTGTAGCAATTTCTTCTGGCAATGGTTCTCGTCCTAACTCCTGCAATAATCGACGTTTTACTTGAGTATATTTAGAAATTGTCTCAACCATATGAACCGGGATTCTAATTGTTTTCGATTGATCGGAAAGCGCACGGGTTATTGCTTGCCTTATCCACCAAGTAGCGTAGGTAGAAAATTTATAGCCTCTACGATAATCAAATTTCTCAACGGCTTTAAATAAACCAAGGTTGCCTTCTTGAATTAAATCCAAAAGAGTCAAATTGGGGCTTCTGCCAACATAACGTTTGGCAATAGAAACAACTAATCGTAAATTACTGCGCGCCAATTCTTTCTTTGCCGCCTCATCTCCTTGTTCAATTCTTTTAGCCAGCTCAATTTCCTTTTCAGGCGATAAAACGGGAATTTCCCCAATTTCTCTCAAATACGATTGGACAGGATCGAAAGGCAAGCTTTTTAAATCTTTTATTTGCTTTTTCTTTTCCCTTGTCACGGCGCGCGGTAAAGCTTCAATTAAATCCCCTGATTCAATAATCTTAATACCCTCGTTTTCTAATCTTTTATAAATTTCTTCAAGAGCGTCAATATTCTCCTCAATATTTGGGAAAAAATGCAAAAATTCAGTTTCCGTAATAAAACCGCGTCCTTTTGCTCTATTAATCACTTCTTTAAGCTTTTCTTCATCAATAAAAAAACCTTCTTTTTTCTGCGACACTTTTTTTATTTTTTTATTAACCTTACTTCTAACTCTGGATTTTTTAACTTTCCTTCTGTATTTTTTGATTATCCTTTTTGCAATTTTTCTTGTTTTTTTATTTGATTCCTTAATTTTTTCTTCAAACTTATTCTTAATCTTTTTTATTTTTCCCATCATAGAGAGTTAATTTATTTTAATTATAGCGCTTATAACTTACAACTATAATTAAATCATATCTAAAATGAAAAATCAAAATTCTTGCCTTATCTAGATCTTATGGATACCAAACTTATTATTACGCCGTAACCGCAACCGCCTCGAAAACCTTAAGATATCAAAAAATTTTTATTTTATTTTAATTCTTTGATAGAATATAATTGATAATAATTCATCAGCTCAATTTAAAAAACACCTTAAATAATTAAGTTTCACTAAATTTTTAATCTTGAAGAATTAATTAAATTCTTATGTTTCTTATAGATGTTGTGCCTCTTATAAAAATTAAACAAAAAGAAAGTCAAATTTTAACTTATTTTTATCCAGAAAAAATTGAAATTGGTTCTTTAGTTTTAGTGCCCGTGAAACATAATCTAACAAAAGCCGTTGTAATAGCTGTCAAAGAAGCGGCAAGTTTTAAAACTGAAATTAAAAAATTGCCTTATCGCCTTAAAAAAATAGAAAAAATTTTAAAGGAAAAACCAATATTATCAAGAGAACAACTTAAATTAGCAAACTTCATCCATAATTATTATTATACACCACTGGGCAAAGCTTTTAAACTTTTCCCCTACTTTTTTTCTCCAAATTCTTTATTACCAAATGATAAAGAAACAATTAGAAAAGAAACCCCAATTATTAAGACTATCGCCGGCGATAATTTGCCTCAAAAATATTTAAGAATAATAAAGCAGAGCAAGGGTGATATCTTAATCATTTCCCCCGATAAAATTTCAGTCAATTTTATTTTTGATTACCTTAGAATTAATCTCCTTAATAATTTTCAATTGGCTAAAAAATTAAAAATTCAAAGATATTTTTCTAATTTGCGAAAAACTGAAAAAGAAAAAATCGTTAAATCATTAAATGACAAAAAAGACTGCATCAATGTGATAATAGGAACGCGTTCCGCTATTTTTTTGCCTTTTAAAAATTTGAAAACAATCATCATCGACCAAGAAGAAAATAGCGGTCATATTTCCTGGGATCAACAACCCCACTATTCTACCAAAATATTAGCGTTAAAATTAAGTGAAATTAGCAATGCAGAACTATATTTTGCTTCAGAAACTCCCACAGCTGACTCTTATTATTTCTCTCCTTTTAAAGATATTAAGGCAATAAATCTAAATAAGATTTTGATATTTGAAAACCAAGACCATCAAAAACTTTTCTCGACGGAAATTTATGAAAATTTAAAAAGCGATATAAAAAATAAAAAAAAGAAACTTTTGATTTTAACGGCAAGGAAAAAAGAATCATTAGGGATAATCTGCCGTGATTGCCAAGAAATTCCCAAATGCCCAAAATGCAAAATCCGTCTTGTCGTCTCACAGAAATCTTTAGTTTGCATATTATGTCGCTTACTTTACCCCATTCCTAATCTTTGTCCTTCTTGTGGAAGTCATAATATAAAGACTTTTGGTTTTGGAACTGAAAAAATAGAAAATGAACTTAAAAAATTCACTTTTGCATTAAAGTTGAAAATCAAAAGAATTGACGCTGATATTATAAAAGAGGAAACTATAGAGAAGGTACTGAAAGATTTTGAAAATAATAAATATGATTTATTAATTACAACTTCAGTAATACTAAAACCGTATATTTTAAAAAACATTGACAGCTCTTATATCATTGAACTGGAACAATTTTTAAACTCTCGAGATTTCAGACAACGTGAAAATGCTATAAGGATTATAAAAATACTTGCTGAAAAATCAAGTAAAGTGATTGTCCAATGCAAAAATAAGGATAATGAAATAGTAACTGCTTTAAAAAATTATCCGGAAGAATTTTACAAATCAGAAATTGCCGCTAGGCAAAATTATAATCTCCCTCCTTTTTGTCAGCTAATTAAAATTACAACCGATGAAAGAAACGAAATTGACACTGAAAAAATAATTCAAAAAATAATAAAAATTTTAATAAAAAACAAAATAAATAGAGAACAAATTTTAGGCCCCTTTGATACCATCCAAAAGAGAGCAAAAAATAAAAAACAAAAAAGTGTTATTGTAAAATTTAGAGAAGAAAATAATAATTATCTCAATCCAAATTTCTTATTGGCAAGAAATGAAATTTTAAATTTTTTAGCTGACAATATAAATATAGAAGTTGACCCAATTTTATAAAAAAATTTGCTAAACAATATTTTATAATTTAAAATAACATTTAAAGTAATTTTTATTTGCTTTGAAGTTATGTTTAAAATCATAACTCTAGAAAATCCAATACTCCGCAAGAAAAACTCAAATGTTGATTTTAATCAATTCAATTCAAAAGAATTAGAAAAACTTATTTTTGAAATGAAAGAAACAATGATTAAATCTGGAGGCATTGGTTTAGCCGCACCCCAAATAGGAAAAAATCTAAAGATATTTGTAATTGCTGAAAAAATACTAGATGCAAATTATTACCCAACAGTTTTTATTAATCCGCTTATTAAACCGATTGGCAAAGAAAAAACTCTAATGGAAGAGGGCTGTTTAAGCGTACCAGGCATTTATGGTATAGTCGAAAGACCAAGAAAAATAAAAGTTTCCGCCTTTAATGAACTGGGAGAAAAAATCGAATTTAAATTCGACCTTCTTTTATCACGTGTCATTCAACATGAATATGACCATCTTGAGGGGATCTTATTTATTGATAAAGCAAAAGAACTTTATAAACAACACTTAAATAAAATATAAGAAATAAAAAATAGATAAAAATAAAAAAATCCTCCAAAAGAGGATTTTTTAGCAAAT
>JBBIUM010000061.1:0-4354 GCA_037440245.1 Candidatus Yanofskyibacteriota bacterium
ATTGAGTTATTTTTCAGAATTAAAAACCAAAAATAAATGTTTCTTTTACAAATTAAAAATGATAAATCTCTCCGTTTTGTTGACATCATTTGTAATTGGTGTATATATAATATAAGTAGTAATGCGTTTCTATTGTTAGAATTTTTTTATTTTCTAACAGTTTTAATAACGCGCTTATCAATTGTCTAATTTTTGTTCAGCGGCCTTTCTGGATAAAAATAGACACCTTGAAGATATTCAGGGTAGTATTTATTAATTTTATCTATGATATTAAAAAAGGCAACTAATCAAAAACAAAAAATAAATTATATTTCTAATAATATCTTTCTGCCTAGCAAAGGAGATATTATCAAAGGGACTGTTGTTAAGGTTGACAAGTATTCGCTCTTTATTGATATTCCGGGTTTTAAAACTGGTGTTATTTGGGCTGGCCATTTAAAAGAAATTGGCAAAAATATTAAAGATTATAAAGTTGGCGATGAAATTACAGCTGTTATTCATGAATTAGACAATGAAGAGGGTTATGCCGAACTTTACATTAAAGATATAGAAAAGGAATCAAAATGGGCAAATTTTAAGGATTTAATGGAAAGGAAAGAAATTATAGAAGAAAAAGTAATTGGCGCAAATAGAGGAGGTTTAATAATCGAATATAAAGATATCAAAGGATTTTTGCCAGTATCGCAATTGAGTAGAGAAAATTACCCTTATATTGAAGGCGGAGACAAAGAAAAAATATTAGAAGAGTTGAAAAAATTTATTGGTCAGAAGATAAAAGTTAGAATTATTAGCGTTGATGAAGCTGCCCAGAAACTCTTTTTTTCAGAGAGGGAAGTTGAGAATGAAGAACTAAAGAAAATTGTTGAAAAATATAAAGTTGGCGATATCGTAGAAGGTATTGTTTCCAATGTGGTTGATTTTGGTGTTTTTATTCAAATTTTAGATGCTAACGACGTGCCGGTTGGCATTGAAGGATTAATTCATAAATCAGAATTAGATTGGCAGTTGGTTGAGGATCCTAGAGAAATTGTTAAGGTTGGCGATAAAATTAAAGCTGAAATAATTAGTATTGAAGATGGGAAAATTTCTCTTTCCTGGAAAAAATTGAAATCTAATCCTTGGGAAGAAGTTGCTAAGAAATATAAGAAAGGCGATATTGTCAAAGGAATACCGTTCAAATACAATCCTTTTGGCGTTTTTGTTAGAATTGAAAATTTGGTTCAGGGACTTTGTCATATATCAGAATTTGGTTCCGAAAAAAAGATGAAAGAGGCGATTAAATTAAATGAAGAAAGAGAATTTATGATTAATCTTTTTGATCCAGAAAATTATAAAATTGGATTAAAATTAATTAACGATAAAGTAAAAAAATCTGAAAAAACAAGCGAAGAAGAAATTCAGGAGGAAAAAGAAGAAAGCACGGATAAAGAGACAGAAAAAGTAAAAAAAGAAGAAGGAGTTAAAGAAAATAACAATGAAAGAAATTAAAATAAATAAATTGACTGCTCTAAGCAGTCAATTTAATATCTATCAGCGACGTTGCTTAATTTTTAAATTTGCGGTTTCCTTTTTTGACGCGAAATTTAACGCAAAAATAAAATACTTTTTTGACGACAAAACTATACTAAAAAGCGGCTAACTGGAGAAAAGAGGAAGATTGTTTATCTTTATACAACCTCTTGATTTTATCGTTATTAATGTCTAAACTTCAATCAGTTGAACTTTTAAAAAAAATAAGGAGGTCATATGGAAGAAAAAAATTGCCATAATTATTATTTAGGGATTGATATGGGAGCAAGCAAGGTGAGATGGGGGCTTTTTACAAAAGAAGGGAAGTGTGTAGATCAAACAATCTCAAATAAAGAAGAAAAGCGAGGAAGAGGAATTCTTGCAACTTTAACAAGTTGGGGAAGATATAAGTTTCTTATAGAAGAAGAGAAGCGAGGAGAAAGTCCTCTCTTGATTAATTGTACCAGTAAAAATTTGGCAGGAAGAATTGGTATAATTTCAATCAAAAAAAATCAGAGTGAAGAGATTATTAAGGTATTGTCAGAGATAATTGTTTTTGCAAAAGCAATTGAGTTGAGTAAACATCATTATAAAATAGCGGCTATTGGGTTGGCCGCTCCTGGGCCTCTTGATCCTCTAAAAGGGATTATTGAAAATCCTCCTAATATGGCGGTTAATAATTTGCCGATAGTTGGGATTTTAGAAGAAAAATTTGAAATACCGGTTTTTCTTCTTAATGACGCTGACGCAGCGTCTCTGGGAGAATTTTGGCAGGGAGCTGCTAAGGGGTTTCAAAATATAGTAATGTTGATGTTAGGGAGTGGCGTTGGAAGCGGCATTGTTGTTAACGGTAAATTAGCCAGAGGCAGAGGCAAAGGTGGCGAATGGGGACATACTTCCATTAGTCGAGGTCTTAAAAGAAAGAACTCCAGAAGGTGTAGCTGCGGTCATTATGATTGTCTTGAGAGTTATATAGGCACCAATGGTTTAGTGCAAACTTATTGCGAAGTTTTTAAAAAAAAGAAAGTTAACAATCCAGCTGAAGTGGCTTTTTGGCTGATTAAAGGATTAAAAAGTAAGGACCCGAGGTGGAAGACCTTACTTGAAATTTATGCGAGCGATTTGGCAGAAGGGGTAAGAAATATTATTTGTGTTCATCATCCGGAAATCATAATTCTAGGTGGTGGAATATCTAAATTAGGACAGCTACTCCTTAAAGCGTTTAAAAAAAAGCTTTTGAGTTACAATGATAAAATGATGAGTAGTTTAGATGGAGTGGAAATTAAGCTGGCAAAATTGGAATTTCCTGGTGTTGTTGGGGCAGCTAAATACGCTATAGATGAATTTGAATCCGGTAAGGAGGATGTATGAAATACTACGTTTTGGTGATTTGCGGAGTCTTGTGTTGGGCTGTCATCAACGGTTTTTGTATCAAGGGGATTAATGTTCCATCCACGGTTCTTGGGACATTGATGTCGTTGGTTGGTGTGATTTTATTTTCGCCTTGGTTGATTTGGAAAAGACCCAAACTCACGAGAAGACAAGTTTATTATCTTCTTGGATTGGGACTTTCAGCGGCGCTCAATAACAGCTTTTTCTACGCCGCGCTCAAAATCGGAACGGTTTACAATGTCGTGCTCATTCACTATTTTGCTTCGGTTTTGGCAATTGTCTGGCTGGCATTGGTTCCGGCTTTCAAGGAAAAATTGGATAAAACCAGCGCTTTTTGCGTCCTATTAGGAATAACTGGTTTGGTAATAATGAGTGGCGTAAACGTTCTTGCTGAGCTTCGTAATGAATTGTGGCTGTATTATTCTTTTCTTTCAGCGCTATTTTATAGTTTTGAAATAATCCTTTCCAGACTAGTTTCAGCCAACGTTGACCCAGTTGACCCGAAAATTTCTTCCTTCGTCAAGTTATTGTTTCAGGCGTTGATTATGCCCTTTATCGGGATATTTGTCCTAGAACAAAAATTTCAATTGTCATGGAAGGGGTTGCCGCAGATAGTTTTAGCGGGATTATTGCTTTTCGTGTCCTTCATTTTCGTTTTCAGCGGCCTTAAAAAAGTACCGGTAAAACACTTTGCAGTATTAGGGTACTTAGACAGAATCGGAGCGATTATTATTGGAGTACTTATTTGGGACGAGAGTTTTGGGTGGAATATATGGATCGGAGGTAGTTTGGTTTTACTCGCCGAACTGCCTATAATTTTTAAAAAAAAGTAAGAATTAAAATAGAAATAAATTAATAAGAGGGATTAATTATATTAACCTAATCCCTCTTTATATTTTGTTTGCCAGCGCTTTTGGTGATTTTTGATAACCTCCGCATAAACATAAGCGGAGTTTCTCACCCTTCTTTCCATTGTTTGCCTATCCACTTCAATTAGCCCGTAATAGCTATCGAAACCCTCCCACTCCCAGTTATCGGTTAATGACCAATACATATAACCGATAACATTTGCTCCTTCTTCTATCGCTTTGCTGACCATTTTAAGATGAGTAAGAATAAATTGCGCTCGTTTTCCGTCTTCTTTGTCATCAATGCCATTTTCGGTAATAACTATTGGAACATTGAGATGAGAAAATTTTTTTATTAGTTTGTAAAGATTCTCAGGATTTTCATCTTTAATCCATTCAATCTTAATATCTTCAATAATCCGAGAAAAACCAAAGTGAACTTTTAACCTCCATCCATTATAATAGTCAATTCCAATAAAATCTTGTTCTTTCCCAGTGACAACATTAAAATTTAAAGTTTCAATGGCATTTATGAAATTAACAACAGTAACATCAACTTTTGACTTCGGATTCGCTGGTTCGAAATACTGAGCCGCCGAAGCAAA
>JBBIUM010000062.1:0-4208 GCA_037440245.1 Candidatus Yanofskyibacteriota bacterium
CTGGCATGTTTTCCATACATTTTTATTATAAGGCATTTTCAGTCAAAAATAAAATGGAATCATAAATTTATTCCGAAAGCGAAGTGGCAAAAATTTTTGAACCTTACTTTATTTTTAACATACTGAGCGGCAGAGCGCGAGTAAGTATGAGTTTTATTTTATAATTTTTTCTTTAGCCATTTGATTTCCTTTCCCTTTTGATATCTTTACTTCTTATTTTCTTCGATATTTTTTCATAAACCACTCTGATGCCGCTTAATAATTTTCTTTTTACTTTTTAACACAGCGGTATCTAAATCAATATCATAATTATTCGCTACCGTTACTAAGGCAATCAATACATCACCTAACTCTCCTTCTAAATCAACATTAATCTTTTTGTGATCTTTGTCGGCACCTAACTTTCTTATAGCCTCTGACATTTCACCTAACTCTTCAAATAAATACAAAAGCTGTAGATGTCGATCCGGTTTTTTCTTGGATTTCTTGTCCCAATCTTCTTTTACCCATTTTTGTAGTTCTCTCAAATATTATTATGGTAAAGTCCGATTTTCCGGACCAATCAATTATTAAAATATAGCCTTAAATAAAAGATTTTCTTGTTCTTTTAGAGATAATTTTCTATAATTGTATCTTCAGACGTATTCTCCGAGATAAATCGGCAGTTTTTCTTTACGAATTCCTCCTTTGGCAGTTAATTTGGTAACTAAATTTCTTTTAAGGCATCTCCAGAATCCCTCTAATCCATTAGTATATTTTTGTCTCTTAGATATTGTTAAGAATGTTCTTCCTTTACAAGTAATACATTTGACCATCATACCTAATTTCATTTTACTGTAGTAGGTACGATTTTCAAACTTTACTCAATATATGACTGTGTTAATTCAGTTGGTGGACTCACCGAGAATCGAACTCGGGACTGCGCAATGCGAATGCGCCGGTATGCCACTTACCTATGAGCCCATTTAACATTTTTATTGCTAAAGAAATTATTAAGTCCCTGAAATTTATTTTATTATTTTTTTATTCTTAAAACAAGATGCGTATTCAACATTCTAAAATTTAACCAAAAAGGTATGGGTTAAACAATATAAGAAAAGTAAAGGTTAAACAATATAAGAAGTATTAAAAAGAGGTATCAAAGCGAATTTTATTTTTATCAACACTTATCTCACGATCGTGAGATAAGTGTTGATAAAAGAGATTGAAAAATGTCTATAGTTTTATTGAGTTATTTTTCAGAATTAAACCAAAAATAAATGTTTCTTTTACAAATTAGAATGATTATAATCACCGTAGAAACTGAAAGTTTTGCCAAACCTAACCCCTTACGAGAAGATAGATGTTAAATCCTAAATCCGAAATCTTAAATTCTAAACAATATAAAATTCAAATATTTAAAATTTGCGCTTTGAGTTTTGAGTTATAATTAATTCTGATTTTAATAACGTTGACGTTTTAATTTCCAACCTCGGCGGATTTTCTAAAAAGGGCGTAACTAAGGCTTCTTTAAAGTTTTTATCTTGCCTTTTTGAGGTGTTATATTTGTATTTTGACTTCTTAAAATTTTTTTAGTAATCTATCATTTAGAGACTTTTTCTAATTATGAGAAAAATTATGACAAATATTGTAGAGAAATTAAATCTTATAAAGAGGAATACTGAGGAAATTTTAACCGACGAAGAATTAGTGGAATTGTTAAGAGTCAAAAAAGAACCAGTTGTTTATGTAGGTTATGCGCCAACTGGAAAACCTCATATTGGCTATATAATTTCAGCAATGAAGATTAGAGATTTTGTGAAAGCAGGTTTAAAAGTTAAGATTTTACTTGCTGATATCCATGCAATGCTTGATAATTTAAAAACTCCAATTGATTTGATGGAAGCGCGGGTTCAATATTATAAAGCTATCTTGTCGGAGTTATATAAAGCGCTAGGCATTAAACTTTCAAAAATAAAATTTGTTAGAGGTAGTGATTTCCAATTAAAAAAAAAATATATAATGGATGTTTATAAATTATCAGCTCTTATGAGCGTTGAGAGATGCAAACATGCTGCTTCTGAAGTTGTGAAATTTGGTGAGAATCCTAAATTAAGCGGTTTTCTTTATCCCTTACTGCAGGCTTTAGATGAAGAGTATTTAAAAGTTGATATCCAATACGGCGGTTTAGATCAGAGGAAAATTTTAGGATTTGCGCGAGAGTCTCATCCTAAATTAGGACAAAAAAAAAGAGTAGCAATTATGAGTGCCTTATTGCCAAGTTTAAGCGGTTCTGATAAAATGGGCGCCTCGGAAAGCGAAAGTTCAAAAATAGATTTATTAGACAGCGAAGAAGAAATTATAAGTAAAATTAATAAAGCATATTGTCCTGAGGGTGATGTTGAAAATGCCATTATGAAATTAATGAAGTATGTGATTATGGTTCTAAAAGAAGATAATAAAGAAATATTTTTAGTGAAGAGAAGAGAGGAATTTGGCGGGAATGTTGAATATAAAAGTTATGCCGAATTAGAAGCGGATTTTATTGCCAAAAAATTACACCCTCAAGATTTAAAAGAAGCTTTAGCTGATGAACTAGTTAAAATTTTAAGGGGATTAAATAAAAGCAAATTATTAGTCTTACAGAAGAAAGCATATCCTGAATAGAATTTTAATTTTAAAAATTTTTTGAAGTAAACAATACCAAAATAGTCTGGTTTATTTTTTCAAAATCATTTTTAATGACGATTGAAAGGTAAAAGGGTATTGGCAGGTAAAATAAAGCGTATCCTGCCCAAGTAGCTCAGCTGGTAGAGCAACTCCATGGTAAGGAGTAGGTCCGCGGTTCGATCCCGCGCTTGGGCTTAAAAATAATAAAGCAGATTAAAAATATAGTTAAAAATATAGATGGTAAGTGGTCAAAAAGGGTAAGTCGTAAGGATGGATTGTACATTCATTTTTTCTTTTTTTATTATGTTTTTTTTGGGGGGCATCGTTCAATGGTAGGACTACGGTCTCCAAAACCGTCAATCAGGGTTCGAATCCTTGTGCCCCCGCCATAATGCCCTTTAATATCAAATTACCAAACATTTTGATTTTTATTGTTAAGAATTTCTGATTTATAGGTCTTTGGCAGATTTTAAAAAACCTAAAGACCTTATAAGAGCGAATTAAAATGTTTTAGATGCCAGTCGAATATCGAATCGAGCCGAGTCAAAAAAGAAGCTTTTTGTAATTTTTAACTTTAATGAGACTGGATAATGAAAAGCCGTTAGTTACCATTAGTTGTAGTTTAAGAAGAAAGAGGGTAGTTTTCTAAAGAATCTTCTGTTAGGACAGGAAAGTCTGATATTATTTCCACTCAAAATGTCATATCTGCAGCCATTACCGATTATTGGAGTAGAGCTGTTAACGAAACTCTTTTTAATAGTTTAATTAATTAATATTTGTGGTGGTGAAGACTATCAGTGAAATTTAAGGTTAAAGATTTTGAATTTAATTTGACATTTAATAATCTTAACAAAATTAGTTCTTTAAAAATTTTCCGTATTTTAATACGGAAGAATTAAGGAGGTAAAAATGGATAATAACAATTTTATAAAAACTAATAGATTTCTTTTTTATTCTTCATTTATTGCGACAATTATTTATTTATGGTGGTTAAGTGCTGAAATGTTTTTAGGAAAGCAGCCAGTTACATTTGAAATGACTATATTCTTTATTACTATTTTAGGGAATTACGCCCTTCACAATCGGACGTTAAAATCAAAAATTAAGGATTTGCAACATAAAGATAAAAAAGGTGAATATTTTACGGCGTTGATTTGGGGGTATGCGGCTATTATCTATACCTTAAAACAATTTTCTTTTATAAAAAAAATTTCTGAGCAATTGTCCATTAGCGTTTCGGGGGTTACCTTAATATTTTTTGGAACAGCAATTGTTAAAATTTTTTTTCCTTACTTAAATAATAATAACAATAATCATTGTGAACAGAACAGCAATGAAATAAAAAATGAAATAAAAAATAATAGCGGATGAATATCCGCTTTTTAATTTAAAACAAGCGATTTATTTTGGATTAAATACATATGAAATGGAGTTTTTAACTTGGTTATTGAAGATGATTGATATAACAAAAGAATCTTGTTATTGTTCGGAGAAATGCCATAATACTGAAAGTTAATTTATGCTCTTTTGGCGCGAGTTTCCCAAACTATTGACAAATT
>JBBIUM010000063.1:0-4177 GCA_037440245.1 Candidatus Yanofskyibacteriota bacterium
CCTGCGTTAGCAGGAAGGCAAAACAGAAAAATTTTCGTTTCCTTAATTGAAAAAAAATTTTGGGGGCGCGCGATTAAAAATGTTAATGTTTAAGAAAATTTTTCTGTTTTGCTCGCCGTCAGGCGAGCGGAAACGCTGGACGGGATTGCCGCCCGTAGGGCGACAATTAAAAATCAGCGTCGGGGTTTTGTTCAAAATAGGTTCGGATTTTGTCCAAAAGGTACCGCCATTTTTCAAAATTAGGACTTTGTCCAAAAGGTACCGCATAAGTTTGCCATCTTAAAGATGGTGATATCTTTATTCAAAGGCAATTTAATTTATTTTTTATTTCTTCTCTCATTTATTTTTTGTCTTCGCTAAATTTTTTGATCTCTAGTTTTTTATTACATTTTAACAAATTGTTATTTAAATAGTCAGAAATTATAAATGTTTTAATATTTTTAGTCTTGACGCCTTAGTAGTTTGCTAATTTAAAAGTCTAATTTGTTTTTTAAAATATTTTGCTAATTTTTTAAGTTTTGTTTTAAAAAGATGTTTGTCATTGCTAAAGTAGGCAACAAGGTTCTAAAATCACTATTAATCATTCACATTTTTTCTTTAAAAGAAATTTTTTATTTTATACGTTTTATTTTGCTTCAAATTAAAATTTATTTAGCCATTACTTCTCGATGCTCTCAATAATGGTTTTAATTTAAGAAATTGTTAAATAAAGTTGACATCCAATTTTTAATTTTCTAAAATTGATTATTAAATTTATCCTAAAAATATAAGTTTAATAGTCTAAATGTTAAAATTAAGTTTGATATGAATAAGTTTTAGTATGAGTAGAGAAAAGATATTAGAGGAAAAAATTTTAAAAATTACGATAGCCATGTATAAAGTGGCTAGTGTTTTACCGGAATATAATTTAAGCAATGAATTTAGAAAATTGGCTAATAAAATTTATGATTTATCTTTAAGAATTTTATTCAATAATCTTTCTTTGGACGAGAGGAGAAATTTTTTTTATGATATAAATAATGAGTTGAATATTTTATTTCGATTTTTCGAAATAACTAAAAATTTTAATTTTTTAAGAGAGGAAAATTTTGAGATATTAACAGAAGAATATAGTTCATTTTTTCAAAGTTTAAAAGAATTACTTATAGAATATGAATCTCAACGAAGTTTTTTTAACAATCTTTTTGTTTCTGATTTAGAAATTTCTAAGCCATTAGATAGTGTAGTTGTAAATGATAGTAGGAATAATGATGATTTAAAAGAAGAAGAGCAAAATTATTCAATAAATTTTCAAAATAATAGCGTTGAAGAATCGAATGTTTGTAAGGAGTCCGAATTTAAAAATGATAAAATAACGCCTTTTAGAATTAATAAAAGACATGAAAAGATAATAGAAAAATTAAAAAATAGCCAGGGCGGATTAAGAAGGCAAGATTTGATTGAAAAATTGAATTTTTTAGGTAGCCCGAGGAGTTTTTCAAGAGATTTAGAATTTTTATGTAAGAAAGGATTGATTGAAAGAAAAGGTGATAAAAAAGGGACAATATACTATATTCCAGATAGATAAATTAATTTTCTTACAGAGAAGAAACGATATACTTCCTAATAGTTTCAGGCTTGTTCTTTAAGATGAATGGCATATAAATGTCAGATAAATGACATTTATATGACATATAAATGTCATATAAATGACAGATATATGACATTTTGTAATGTCATATATCTGTCACTGTCATATAAATTTTATAAAAAATTAAATTTTGAACCTTGATTGGAACAGCTGTTTGATTTTGATAAAGATTTTATTGAATTTAATAATAATTGAATTTAATAATAATTATAATTTCTAATTTTAAAAATCTTATTACTAGATTAGAACTTTTCTAGCCTGTCAATTAATTTTTCAATAAAAAAATGGATAATTTTAACAACATTGATGCTTAAAATTAATATAATATAATAATGTATTATAGGAGCATCACTAGCAATTTAAATTATTATAAAGAAGTTTATAAGTGAGAAATTGCGATGACTATTTTATTATAATTTAGAAGAATGAAAAAGTTTTTATGATGAATAAAAGAATGGATAGAAAAAGGGGAATAAGAAAAGAAAAATAGAATGATTGGGCACTAAAGTAATTTAAAAACAAGCCAGTTTATTTTTGAATTTTAGAGAGCTATACTCTGTGCTTTTTAAGAATCTTGGTATTGGCATTGGTTGATTCTTTCTAATAATTTTTCACTTTCACTTGATTTGGATTTTAAAAATCACAAGCTTGTGGAAAACTAATACTTGATAGCTTAATTTGGTTTTGATATAATAATAATAGAATTAAAGATGTAAAAACTTGATTTTTGATTAGGTTTTTTATTATAATTAATTTTATTAATTTTTAGCCAAAAAATATTTATTTTGGTTATTATGGTATATCTAAGGTAAAAGTTTTTCCGATTATTAATTAATTTTTATTTGGAAGAGATTTAAAAATAACATTGAATTAAAATTTTGAAAATAATGAATTTGTAGATTTGTAGAACTGGTTAGGGATTATTTAGCAAAGATAAAAATTAACAAAAATAAAAAGTGAAAATTATAAATTTGGAAAATTTTGAAATTGAAAAGTGCAGATTGCTATAATTAAAAATTTGGTGGAGTCGTAATGGTCGATCTTCTTTCAATAAAAAATTTGAAAGAAGATAGACTCCGAGCGAATGTTTAAAATTAAATTAGTTATTATTAGTTAGTTAATTTATTCCAGCAACTTAAAAACATTTCACAATTTTAATTTCTGATAAAAATATTTTAAATTATCTTTGGTCGATAATTTAAAATATAAAGGACGGACCAAAACGGGTCGATAATTGTGAAATGGGGATTGGTAAAAATTTAATTATCAATCCAAAATTAAAAATTAATTTTCCGAAAATTTAATCGGAAAGCTGGAATAAATGATCTCCTTAATCTGTTAAAAAAAACAGAGTTAGGGAGATGATAAGAGAAGGAGAAAAAACCATATGAAAAAATTTCTTTCTATTGCGTTATCAGTCACCACAATAGTGTGGTTGTCTGGTATTGCGTTGGTTTTACCGGCGCTTAAAGCCACTGCAATCACATTAAATGAAGGTGATTTGATTCGCGGACCAGACGGAATAAAAGTTTATATCATCAATGATAAGGCCCATGGATCATATGCTGGCTGGAAGAGACACATCTTTAATCCGCAGGTGTTTAATATGAATCAGCATTTTAGTTGGAATTCAATAAAGAGTGTTGACCAAGCCACACTTGATTCTTATGAGACATCGGATTTGTACAGGGCTGCTGATGATACAAAAGTTTATAAGTTAGAAGAAATTGATGAAGCTTCAAGCAGCGCGGTAAAGCACTGGTTAAATATGACTCCTGAAGAATTTGTTGCCAATGGTTATTCCTGGGATCAGGTTTTCATAGTAAACTCTACTGAAAGAGATTTCTATGTTACTGGCGATCCTATTGGACCAGGCGGCACTCCGTCAGCTAATTTAAATGTTTCTTTAGCTGCTGACAATCCTTCTGCCGTAACTGTTCCCAAGAAAGCAACAAATATTACTGCCTTGAAATTTGATGTTAGCGGCTCCGGCACAATTACCGGTCTGACATTTGAAAGAGCTGGTGTTGGTGCGGCAACTGATTTTGAGGCGGTATATCTCTACGAAGGAGCAACCAGATTGACATCTGCCAAAACAATTAATAGCACTTCGCAAGAAGTTACCTTTACTAATTTAAATTTGGCAGTTTCTGGAACAAAGAGCTATTCTTTGGTAGTTGATATGGATGATGACAGTCCGGTTGCCGGCAATGTTAGCTACTTCAAGCTTAAATCTATTGAAACCTCTTCCTCGGTAGCTGGTTTGCCTGTTCAAGGTAATACCATTACAGTAGGAGGTTCGGCAGCTGGTTCCTTAACGGTTTATAAGGGCACGACTCCAACTAATCCAAAGATTGGTCAGAAAGAAGTTGCAATTTCCCAATTCAAGATTGCTGCTTCAACAGAAGATGCTAAAATACAAAGGATTGCTGTTTATCAAGCCGGTTCTATTTCGCGTTCTTATGTGACTAACTTAAAGCTGTATCAGGGTTCAAGTTTGTTGGCCTCTGTTGCTGAAATTAACTCAAAAGATTTGATTGTTTTTGA
>JBBIUM010000064.1:0-4147 GCA_037440245.1 Candidatus Yanofskyibacteriota bacterium
TTGATAAGCTGCTATTATTTTTGATTTAACACGCGGCTTTAGCATAAATATTTAATTGCTATTAAATAAATAATTTCTTTTTCTATTTCTATTAAACTTATACCATATTTATTTTTAAAAATCAAATTTTGCCTTTAAGATTAGTTTATAGTAAAATAAAAATATTGAAAGATAATCTCTTTCAAGTTAAAGACAAAAAACAAAGACGACGATAAACAACAGAAGAACTAATAACATAAAATATAAAATTTTAGTAACTTATGTTTATAAATCAAAAAACTATTTTAAAAATAAAAAATCTGCATGTTTGTTTAAATAAACAGCAAATACTCGAAAATATTAATTTTGAAGTAAAAGAAGGAGATATTTTAGCCATAGTTGGTCCCAATGGTTCCGGCAAAACTGTTTTACTTAAAACAATTCTCGGTATTTTTCCTTATGAAGGAGAAATTATTATTTCTCCCGATGTTACTATTGGCTATGTGCCCCAAAGAATTAATTTAGATCCCTATTTAAAAGTAACGCCGGAAGAATTATTTAGAGCTAAACAAAAAATTTTAAAAATTGATCCTGGAGATGTAGAAAATATTATAAATATCGTAGGTCTTAACAAAAACGAATTAAAAGACCCTTTAAATAGCCTTTCCGGCGGCGATTTGCAGAAAATATTAATAATTTTAGCGCTTATTGGCAAACCAAAATTGCTACTTTTTGACGAACCAACCGCCAATGTAGACATTGCCGGAGAAAAAAATATTTACGAGGCTTTAAGAAAACTCCAAAAAGAGAAAGAATTCACTTTGATTCTTGTTTCGCATGACATAAATGTTATCCATGAATATACAAACTACCTTGTTTGTATCAACAAACAAATGGTTTGTTTTGGAGAAACTCATCATTTGTTAAAACCTGAAACTATAGAAAAGATTTTTGGCAAAACACTTTTAGAACATCATTTAATGCATCATCAAAAAAATAGTTAAAAAAATAAATTAAAATAGAAAATATGGGAAATCTTTATCTACCAATTTTAATGAGTATTGTGGCTATTGCCGCTGGTTTTATCGGCTCTTTTGTACTCCACAAAAGAATGTCATTAGTCGCCGATGCGTTCACCCATATTGCCTTGCCTGGAATTGGCCTTGCTTTAATAGTTAATGCTAATCCTCTCTATGGAGGAATTGTCGCTTTAATATTAGGAACAATTATTGTTTGGACTATTGAAGAAAAAAGTGAATTGCCAACAGAAAATATAGTTGGTATTATTTTTATTTTCTCATTGGCACTTGGCGCTTTATTAACGCCAGAAAAAGAACTATTAGAAACTTTGTTTGGCGGCGTCGAATCAATAAGTAGTCAAGAATTTATAGTAAGCTCTCTGTTGGCTATTGTCTCTATTGTCGCCATTTGGTTAATCAAAGAACGAATTACTCTCATCAGCTTATCCGAAGAAATCTCCAAATCGCTCAAAATCAAAAAGAGTCTTTACAATTTTATCTTTCTTGCTATTTTTTCACTGACCGTTATTTTAGGATTAAAATTCCTTGGCATCCTCCTCATGGGAGCCCTAATTATAATTCCCGCGGCTATAAGCAAGCTTATTTCTTGGAACCAAAAATCGGATATAATTCTTTCTATTGTTTTTGCTGTTATTTCGGTAAATATCGGCTTTATTTTTAACAAGCTCTATGCTTTAAAATTAGGACCTTCCATCGCTATTACTTGTTTTATATTTTTTATAATAACTTTTTTTATTGAAAAAATTTGGTTTAGTAACAAATAAATGGATTCTAAATTTTTAAAATTTTTTCTAAAAAATTGGCTACCGGCAATTAGTTGGACTTTCTTTATTTTATACCTTGGCGCGCAACCATCGCTACAATACGGTTTTACTGGATTAAGTTGGGAATGGTATTTAAGAAAAATGGCGCATGGCGGAGAATATACAATATTATCAATATTATTTGCTAAAGCCTTTTTTTCAACAATATTGCAACAGAAATTAAAAATCCTGTTTATTTTAATAGCAGGAATTTCAATTTCAATCTTAGATGAATTGATTCAATCATTTATCCCAGCACGGTCGGGAAGAATCGAAGATGTTTTAATTGACAGTATAGGAATTTTAATTGGTCTTGGCGGAGCGCTTAAATTATTAAACCTCGGGAATTAATCTCAAAATTAAAATTATTTCTTAAAAAATCATTTGCTTGCCGCCATAATTTCTCTACTATGGCGGCATTAATTTTACTATTCTTTAAGTCACTTATTTTTTCAATATTAAGATAACCCAATTTATTCAAGATTTTAAAAATAAGTATTACAAAAATAAATCTTGCTTCAATATTGCTTTTTAATTCCCTCTCTTGTAAAAAATTAAAAACATTTAAAATAAAAGGTAAAATATTTGTTGTAGTTTCTTGCTCAGGAATTAAATTATTGACAACGCCAATAATATTTAAAGCTAAATTAAGTTTAACTAAATCATTTTTTAAATCTCTATACTGATTCTCCAAAACAACGTCAGTAATAATATTATTTTTCCCATTTATAAAAATAACAGAAACAAAATTTAATAAATCTAAATAGGCGGAAAATTTCGCTTCCGGCCTTCTAATGCCTTTTGCTATTAATTTTATTTTTCCAAAATCGTCAGATAAAAGATAGTAAAAGCGGTCGCGTTCACCAATGTCGCTTTTATCTATAATTAGCCCTTTTGTTTTAAAGTAATTCACAAAAATTTAAATTAAGAGATTCTCTTGCTAAATTAAAATTTAGAAAGCAATAGCTAGAGAGAATTTTCGGTTATCTATTTCAATACTTCGCTCTACTAAAGGATTAGGTAATGGCTTAGGGGAAATATTTTTAATCAAGCATTCGGCTTTTATTACTTTGCTGTTTTTCTTTATAAAATCTCTATCGCCATCGAAAAATAAAGTAGCTAAATGATAGGGCTTCAATCCTGCTTCTTTTCTCATTTCCTGAATTTGACGGATAATATCGCGCAAAATTCCTTCCTCTCTTAATTCAGAAGTAATTTCTAAATTTAAAGCAATTTCAAACTCATTAAAATTTTTCTTTTTCCAATTTTGCCCTTCTTTCCTAACATCACTTATCTCAATTTTTTTAACATTGATTTCATCTTTTACTAAATTCAATAGATCATTTTTAATTCTTAATTTCTTATCTTTAATTTTTAACTGAGCAATTAACAATGGCTGTCTAACTTTTATTCCAGCGCTGGCTCTTAAAGCTAAAAAAGCAGCGCTTATTTCTCTAACTAAATTCATTTCTTTTTCTAATTTTATATCAATATAAGATTTTTTAAATTTTGGCCAGTTTTCCAAATGAACACTTTCTTTCTTTTTATCCAAATTTCTATAAAGATAATCGGCGAAAAATGGCGTAAATGGCGCTATTAATTTTGATAAATCATTTAAAACTTTATTTAAAACATAACTTGCAGTATTTAATTCATTTTTTGATTCCGGTTTCTGAAACCTTCTACGCGAACGTCTAATATACCAGTTAGATAAATCATCGACAAAACTATCCAAATCTCTTGATGCGTCTGTTATATGATATTTATCAAGTTTTTCAGCAACGCTTATAGAAACATTGGCTAATTTAGATAAGATCCATTTGTCTAAGAAACTTATTTTTAAAGGTTTTTTAATCTTTTTAGGCGCGTATGTTTTATAAAAAGTAAAGCAATTCCAGATTGTCATTAAAAATCTTCTATAGCGTTCCAACAAATGCTTTTCATTAAAAAACTTTGTATCTCCTTCGGAATTAATATTGTACAAATACCAACGAAAGGCATCTATGCCATATTTATTAATAATATAATCTGGCTTAATAACATTGCCTTTTGATTTCGACATCTTCTGCCCTTTCTCGTCTAAAATTAAATTATGGCAAATAACATTTAAAAACGATGGGCCTTTATTTAAAAGAGTTGAAACCGCAAGAAGCGTATAAAACCAGCCACGGGTTTGATCAATTCCTTCAGAAATGAAATCTGCGGGGAAACTTATTTTTTTATCAATCTTATCGCGATTTTCAAAAGGATAATGCCACTGAGCAAAAGGCATTGCGCCCGAATCAAACCAAACGTCGGCAATTTCCAAAATCCTTTCCATTTTGC
>JBBIUM010000065.1:0-4111 GCA_037440245.1 Candidatus Yanofskyibacteriota bacterium
AATCAGTATTTCCAACCTCAGATTTTATCTTGCCTCAATGAAATCGCCAGTGGCCATTGCCCTAAGAAAATCAATATTATATCACTGGCAAAACAAGTATCTTCTACGCTAAAAATTAAATCCGATTGGACAAGCTCAATTATTGGGTAAAGAAATTTGATTTCTAAATTAAAAATAGACGAGAATAAATAAAAATATTCTCGTTTTTTATTTTTTATTTGTTTTCTCATCTACGCTATCTAATTAATTTAGTAACAAATGGATAACATTCTAATAAAATTCAAAATTATTAAAATCCAAAGTCAAAAATTCAAATCAAATTAAACTTTCTGTTTTAATTTTTAAATTCATCAAGAATTTGCAAAATTCTTCTGATTATGTTTTAATTTAAAAATTATGAGAATAAATAGATTTTTTGGCGATTTTCATTTTTCTAAAAAGATTATTAAGATTTCTAACAACGAAATCTATAATCAAATTAGAAATGTTTTAAGAATGAAAATAGGTAATAAGGTAATTTTAGGTAATGGTCAATTAAATGAAGCTGTATCGGAAATTAAAAATTTTGATAAGAGTTTTATTGAATTTGAAATTAAAAGTATTTACAAAAAAACCTAAACGAATCAAAAATTTATTCTATCTTTTGTTGCTCTATTTTTAAAAAGAAAATTTTGAATTAGTTGTTCAGAAAGCAACAGAAGTTGGCATAAAAAAATTGTACCAATAATTACGAGATGAACTATTAAATTAAATTAAATTTAAATGAAAAAAGATTAAATAAAATTATTAAAGAGGCAGCTGAACAATCCGGCAGAGGAATTTTGCCGGTTTTAAATAAACCAATAAGTTTTTAAGTGACATTAAATCAAGCAGTTGAAAATGATTTGAATTTATTTTTTGATTTAACTGGCGCGCCTTTAAATCGAATCTTAAATGCTAATTATTTAAGAGTTGGCATATGGATTGGACCGAAAGACGGTTGGGATGAAAAAGAAATTGAAATTGCAGAAAAGAAAGATTTTAAAATTGTTAATCTTGGTCGATTAACGTTAAGAGCTGAAACAGCGACAATTATTGCCTCCTATTTGATTTCTTCAACTTTAGATATTTAAAAAAGTTTAGATATTTAAAGATTTTTTATTCTCTAACGATTTCTAAAAATGATGTAATAAAAAATTATACCTTTCAAGTTTCTTTGCAATGATTTTATGGTTAAGCATTTAAATATAAGAATTTATGGCCGGGTTCAAGGCGTATTTTTTAGACAATTTATTTTTGATAAAGCCAAAAGTTTAAATATCTCGGGGCTGGTAGAAAATTTATCAGATGGTAGCGTTTATGTTGAAGCTGAGGGAACAGAAGAAAATTTGAAAGAACTTTTAAATTGGTGCCGCCAGGGTCCGAAATTTGCTAAAATAGAAAAAGTGGAGTTTGAATTTAGCGATGAATTAAAACATTTTCAAGAATTTTTAATAAAATGATATTTTTGGAGTATAATTTTGGATTTAAAAGCTGCCTTAATTAAGGCAGCTTTTTGTCATTTAAAACTTTGCTTATTTCGGTTGCTTGTCCCAACGTGCCTCCTTGAAGTTGATGAATGCCAATTATATAACCATCGTAAGTAAAAATCGGAGCCCCGCTGCAACCTTCGCTATTTTGCATAATAGAATAGCTAAAAGTTTCTTTAACAGGATTCCAACTGAAAAGTTTTCCGATTAAAATGCGTGGTTTTTCCTCGCTCATGCATTTCATTCCCACTAAAAGTTTTTCTAAAGGAACAAATTTTTGATCTTTAAATTCATCAAAAATATCTTTAATTGATTTAAATTTTAAACGGTCTTTTATCTGATAATTTGTATTTTTTAATTTTACAAAAGCGATATCTTTAGTGTAACTTATGCTTATTAAATTTACTGGTTCCCATTGATTAACAAAAATTTGACTCTCAAAAAATTCTTCAACTAAATGATTGGCAGTTACAAAAACTGAATTTTCTATCAGAAAGCAACTGCCATAATAAACAACATTAGACAATTTCGTTCTTATTCTGAAAATATTCTGATTGTTTTTTAAAAATTCTGAGAATTTTTTTTCTATTTCAATTCTTTTTTCAATGGGTATATTTTTTTCTGGTGGTACAAAATGATATTCTAATGGTTGAAAAGCGACGCTGTCTATTAACAGACTTCTTATTAATAAGAAAATTATTATACCCATTGCTCCAAAAAAACTTACCAGAATAAATACAGTATTTTTTTTCATTATTTACCTCCTAGAAAAAATTTTGAATTTTGAAAGAACATTATTTTTATCTTATTATAATTATTATATTATAAAAATGATATTAATGTCAAATTTATTACATAAATAAAAGAAGTATATTCTATTTGACCTCTATTTTCTCTCGTGGTAAAATATAATTAGTATTTCTGAAATTATTCCCTAATTAAATTTTTAACTATTTATTTTTATTTGCTAAAAAATGAATTGGCAAAATTATGGTTAAAGATATCTTAAATGACAGAATAATCCATATAGAATCGCAGGAAGATATAGATATAGTTTTTGAGAAAATTAAAAAAAATAAATCAGATTCTGTGGTTCTAATTATCCCTAAACAAGCCATTGCTTTTAGAAGCTTAATTGGCTTAAAGGCATTAAAAGAAAAAGTCGATTCTTTGAATAAAAAAATTTATATCATTACACCAGATTTAGTAAGCCAATCTTTTGCTGAAAGAGCTGGTTTTGAAGTTATAGGGAAAGAAGAAAAACCAGAGGACATATTTTTAATCGGAAAAGATGAAGGACCAAAAATGAAAAAGAAAGTAGATGTTGTTGATATCAAAATTGAACCAAAAGAAAAAAACCTGGAACATATAATGAGCGGCCATGGTCATCACCCAGAACCAGAAGATATTTTTAATGAAGCTGATAATTATTACAAAGAATTAAAAAAAGCAGGTTTTGAAGAACTACAAATGGAAAAAGAAGCAATTTTTAGACGTCTTTTCCAAACAATAAGGAATAGAGATAAAGAAACTGAAATTGAAATTCACAGGGATAATGATTTTGGTTGGAAAATACGTAATCTTTCTAGAGGTATTAAAAACACCTTTTTTTCTTCAAAACCATATATTGGAATAATTTTGACAATTGTTGCAGTTCTTGCTATTCTAGCTTTTATTATTCTGCCTAAGGCTGATATTACACTATTTTTAAGAAAAGATACTGTTAAATTTACTATACAAGCGATGATATCCGATAAAGCTGCAAGTGTTGATTTTTCAAATTTAATAATTCCTGGCCAATTGATAGAAGTTGAAGAAAATATTTCAAAAGACTTTAATGCAACAAAAGAAATAGAAGTCAACGATAGAGCGAGAGGTATTATTACAGTGTACAATGAATATAGTTCCTCAAACCAAGGTTTAGTGGCCACGACAAGATTTGAAACATTAGATGGCAAAATTTTTAGGACAACTAAATCGATAATCGTGCCTGGCGCTGTTATTGAAGAAGGAAAAATGAGACCGGGAACCATTGACGTAGAAGTTTTTGCCGATGAACCAGGCGAAGCTTATAATATTATGCCGACAAAATTTACTATTCCTGGTTTTAAAGGCACACCAAAATATACGGCTTTTTATGGTATCTCAAAAGAACCAATGAAAGGAGGCAAAATCGGCAAAGCTAAGGTAGTTTCTTCAGATGATTTAAATGCGGCTTCAGAAGAACTAAAAAAAGAAATAAAGACAAAATTGAAAGATTCATTAAAACAAAAAATTCCTGCCGGCTTTATATCTATTGATAATTCAGAAGTATTTTCTTTGTCCGAACCAATTTGTGACGCAGTAAATGGCGACAGAGTTGAAGTTTTTAAATGCCAGATATCTGGAAAAGTTAGCCTAATGCTTTACAAAGAAGAAGATTTTAATCAGCTGATTAATAAAATTATTGAAGAAAAAATTTCAGCTGACCAAATAGTCTATGAAAATGAAAAAGCTCTTTCTTATAAAGTTAGTAATTTTGATATTAGAAATGGAAAGCTTTTTGTGGATATAGAGGCAACAGTTAGCGTAGTTAAAAAATTTGACTTGGATGAATTAAAAAA
>JBBIUM010000066.1:0-4046 GCA_037440245.1 Candidatus Yanofskyibacteriota bacterium
TTTAATTTTTCATTTTGATTTTTGATATTTACATTTTGAATTTTATAGCTTTGAGCTTCGAGTTATTTAAGGTAGCAGTTTTGTGTTTTGAAATTCAATCATTCAAAATTTATTCAAAACTAGAAATTAAAAATCCTTGTATAATTGGTTAGGTGTAATTGCTAGTCACTTTGGCAACGGTTTAATACAACCCCATATCAAAATCTTTGGCACCAGTTTAAGCTCCATCCAAAAATTTGATAAAAATTATCGTCTGGAGTAAAATTAAAACAGAAACTTTCTTAAAAGAAAATATTTTTTAACAAGATTTTCAAGGTCGAATCTCTCTAGTCGAATCTCTTTAATGGTTAGAGAGATAATAATCAATATTACAAAATTACAAAGATAACTTAAATTTAATTTAAGAATAGCTATGAATTCTAAAAATTCTAAAGAGTCATCAAAATCATTTAAATCATCAACAACTTCTAAAGAAGTTGAAAATCCTGAAGAAGTTAAAAACCAAGAGAAAGAAGGAGAACGAGTTGAAATTAGGTTTCCTAATTTAACCTCTGTTTTAAATCTTGAGAATAAATCTTTTTTTGAAAGAATGTCGAGCAAAGCACGAGAAATTGCTAACCGCCTCTATGAAGGAGTTTATAAAATTCCAGTCGTCAATAGAATTGTCGGTAAATTGGAAATAGCCTATAATCAGTTTTGGATTGATCGACATCAAGAAAAAGCCACTCAGCTTAGAGAAAAAATAGATGGCGTAGATTTACAGCTGGCGGCTTTAGAGCAGTCAAAAAAAGAAATTGAATCAGCTGTTGATGATTTAAAAAAACAAAATATCTTTGGAGCTGCCGAGTCCTTGCAAATAAAATTGCAAGACATCGATAGAGAAAGAATGGCTTTACTAAATAAAAAAGATAAATTTCTAACAAAGTTTGAAGCACGAGATAATAAATTAAAATTGTATACAAATGAAAGAGATCGCATAGCCGATAAGTTAATTGCGCGCTATGAAGAAAAACTCAAACCAATGGAAGCGGAGCTGGAAAGATTACAAACTTTTAATGACCAATTGGATTTGTTAATTGCCGTTACTGAAGCAAAACATAACCAACAACTTACCAAACTTAATGATATAGAAAAAAAGAAAATTCAAATAGAAGAAACTTTACGCAAA
The DNA here is from genome assembly GCA_037440245.1 of Candidatus Yanofskyibacteriota bacterium. Taxonomy (GTDB): domain Bacteria; phylum Patescibacteriota; class Minisyncoccia; order JBBIUM01; family JBBIUM01; genus JBBIUM01. The sequence continues at coordinate 1,169 of JBBIUM010000066.1, forward strand.
ACAGGAATGTCGGAGAGAAAAATTAGAAATTTCGAGGCAATTAAACAACTTGAGAAAATAGTGGCTGACGGCCGAGAAAAAATAAAAACAGAAAAGGAAATTCTTGCTCGGCGCAAAGCAGAAATAAATAAAAAAATTGCAAGAGTTGACGCAAAAGCCAATCCTTATAGAGATAAGCGAGAAGAATTTGTGCGAATAAAAAAGGGAAGGCCTGTTAAGTTTGAGGTAGCCGCAAGACAAAGAGAAGAAGTATTTGTTGGCGAAGAAGAAATAAAGGTTCATAGAAGAGTTGAAGCAGTTGATGAAAAAAGATTGAAAATTGCTATTTTTCTTGCCGAATGGAATACTTTGGTGAAAGAAAGATATAAAAATGCTGGCAAAAATATTGATGTAAAAGATTTCTTAAAAGAAACTGGTTTGTCCAAAACTGACGAATTAGATTTTGAAGATTTTAAAAATATTCTTAGCAGGTATTATAAATTTAAAAAATTACCAATGGAACAATACAATCAAAGTATAGAACAATATAATCAAAATATGGATGAGTTTTTCAAGAAAGAAAATAAAAATTAAAAAATAAAAATATATTATAAATTTTAAATGCCTATGAAAAACGATATTAGACAAAAATCAACTCACTCAACAACTACTATTCAATTGCAAGCCTTATTAGAAGAAGCGAATAGTGTAGTAAAAGAGATAGATAAAATAGCTAATGATTTTGCCACTCAATTTAACGAAATTAATTCTAATATTGATGAGTCAATAACAAATATTGAAAGAATTTGTTTCGAAATAGACCAGATTGATAAAGAAACAGGCGATGAAATAGATAAATTGGTTTTACAACAAGCGGAGATTGTGGCTGAAGAATAATTTTTATTTTCCTAAACCCAATTATAGCTTAAGTTTCTTAAAGGAGGAGATATTTTTCTTCATATTCTTTTCTAATATAGCGGATAGCGAAAAAGAAAAATTTTTCTTATGAAAATCAAAAAAGATATTGCCTTAGCGCCATTTACAACTTTTAAAATAGGCGGAGCTGCTAAATATTTTGTTGAAGCTTCAAATGAACAAGAGATTTTAGAAGCTTTAAAATGGGCAAATTCTAGAAATTTGCCAATTTTTATATTAGGCGGGGGTAGTAATCTTTTAGTTGATGATAAAGGATTTGGAGGGTTGGTGATAAAAATTAAAACTCAGCCTTTCATAGTGGAGAAAAATATTATCAAGGAAGAAAACGATATTGTTTATTTAAAAGTTTCTTGTTTTACTGCATTAAGCGATTTAGTTATTAAAACTACACAGGAAGGATTGGTGGGATTAGAATGGGCTGTGGGTATTCCCGGAACAGTTGGTGGAGCGATATTCGGCAATGCTGGCGCTTATGGTAATGAATTAGCTGATATTATAGTAAGCGTTAGCTCTTTAAAGCCGGATAATTTTGAAATTATTGAGAGAAGCAAAAGCGAATGTTGTTTTGATTATAGAGATAGTTTATTTAAAAGAAACGGCGAGATAATACTTTCCGCAATAATCCATTGTAAACGCGGCAAGAAAGAATTATTAATGCAAAGAATGAAAGAAATTATTTTCGCTAGGAATAAGAGAGAGCCAAAACTACCTTCGGCTGGTTGTGTTTTTAAAAATTTAATTATGGCGGAGCAAACAGAAGAATTTAAGAAAATCATTCCTCAAGATTTAATAAAAGGCGGGAAATTAGGAGTCGGCTATTTAATAGAACAATGTGGTTTAAAAGGAGAAAAGATTGGTGGCGCTATGGTTTCTAACGAACATGCTAATTTTATAGTTAACTGTGGCGGCGCCAAATCAGAGGATGTTAAAAAATTAATTGAAAAAATAAAGAATAAGGTAAGAGAAAAATATAAAATAGAGTTACAAGAAGAAATAAGATATTTAAAATAAAATTGAAAATTACGCCTTTAATTAAATATAAGAAATTGTTAATATTAAAAAATTTTAGCTTTTCAATTTTTAAAAATAAGAAAACGCGTTATTGATCTCATCGGCAACATAGGGCACACTTTTTTGTAGGTAATGAGGTATCCATAGGGTTCTCATTTCATCTAAGATGAAAGGTTGGAAATTAGCTATTGCCGGATCAAAAATCTGACATTTTTCTTTGATTAACTGGCAAGGCGTTTTCTTTAGTTTAAGGTTTTTTCTATCTAAATTTCAGTAAAGAATAAAGGTCCAAGCCTTGCCAAGGAATTCTGATAAGGAATTAAAGGTCTCAATATCATAAAACTCATCTTCTATTCTATTATGAAAATTCTCTACTGAACCTTGCCATTCTTTTTTACCAATAGGAATAGTTTGATGTTTTCCGTGATAAATTTCTTCTCTTAACCTTTCAAATCCGGAAGGTTCTTTTTTGACAATATTGCCAATGAATTCTCCACCATTATCTGTTTGAACAGTAATTTCAGAGGAATGAATACTAAATCTTCTTAAATGTTCCAAGAGAGTTTGAACGAAACGAATAGAACACATTTCATCAAAATTCCAGGCATAAGCCAGAAAGGAAGTTCCAGTAATAACATCTCTGGCCGAATACTGATATCTTGGTATTATTCCAGCGCAAACCAAAGCGTAAATATTGGGAATATCTATTAATTATAATATCTATTTGCCAGAACCTTAAAGCTTTTAATTTCTTTCTGTATTCTTGAATCTGCTTTTTTCTTTTCCATTTCTTTTTTTCTTTTCTTGATTAAATCTAAACCAGGCATTATCCGGTTAATGGTAGAAGTTGATCTTTTAATTCCTTGCTTTCTTAATTCTGATTGAACTCTATCTTGACCAATAGAATACTTTTTATCTTTAGCTATTTCTTGAATTTTCTTTTCAATCTCTT
>JBBIUM010000067.1:0-3991 GCA_037440245.1 Candidatus Yanofskyibacteriota bacterium
ATTACTATTAAAATTCCTATTGATATTGGTATTTTTAAAAAATATAAATCTATCATTTTATACCTCCTTAAAATTTTTATTACCTCCTTAAAGAAAGAAAGTAATCCTTCGGGATTATTCTTAAAATACTATCTTTCCCTCTATTGTCATCTTTTGGTGGCAGGTATCTCAGCCGGAAAATCTTTTAAGATTTCAAAAAACCGGAAGAAATATCTGCCCACCCCAAAAAAGGAAACGTTGTTCTTTGCTAATTTATTAAAGAGCTATAGCCATTCTTCGACCGTCGGATAGTTCCTCAAAGGAAATCTTAATATTCTTTCTCTTCTTCTTAAAAGAAAAAAATTTGGTTTAGCATATTTTTTACTTTATTTTTAATTCAGATCATTTAAGTTAATCTTATTTTATTGCAAAAATCAAACTCCTTTCCGCAGTTTTTCGCCAATCAAAATCTATAATGTCTTCTGATTTTTTATCTTTATTCAAATATTCATATATTTTTTCTATTTGGTCATCTAAGTTAAAATAGTTAATTTTCAATGATGACTCCCCTGCTATCTCAATCAAACTAAAAATATCGGAAAAAATAATTGGTAAATTAAAGGCGCGGGCTTCAATAAGAGGGATGCCAAATCCTTCATAGAAAGGAATAAAAATAAATAAATCAGCATATTTTAACAAATTATATTTTCGCTCCTCCGAAACATAGCCTAAATAATCTACTTCACTATCCCCTATTTCACGCTGCAATTTTTTGAAATTATAGCCATAACCAAAAGGTCCGGCTAAAACAAGTTTATGAGGAATACCGTGTCTTTCTTTTAGCAATTTGAAAATTTTTATAATGCCGCTAATATTTTTTCTTTTTTCAATCCTGCCAACATATAAAATATACTTTTTTTCTATAATCTGAGGTTGTTTGTCTTCTCTAAATTCTTTTATTTTTTCAACATCAATACCATGGGGTATAACTTCAATAGGTTTTTTAGCTTCACCTAGAAATTTCAATAAATCATTTTTAGTATTTATGCTTGGCACAATTATTTTCCAGGCTTTTTTAAAAGAATATCTCGTTAACCATCTTAAATATAATTTCTTTAAAAAAGAATACATTTTTGGACAATATTCATATTCAAAACCATGAATAGTTATAACGGTTTTTCGAGGCGAAATAAGAGGAGCTATATGGCTAGGGCATAATAGAACATCCGGCTGGTGAAATAACATTGTCAAAGAAAGTCTTATTTGCGTCCATAAAATTGGCAACGGCCACCATAAATTTTTTATCTTAAAATTTTTTGGTAAATGAAAATCAAGTTTATTATTTTTATTATTAAAATACTTAGTATATAAAATAAATTGATGCTTTTTGGCATCCTCTGTTTTAGTTAAACCCTTAATTAAATTATAGACATACCACTCTACTCCTGTTTTTTCTTTTTTAAAAGCAGCCACCGCTATAATACCTATCTTCATATTTTTATTATGTTTTATATCGCCTTTTATAAAAATATAAATTATCGTTTAGTCATTAAGGCTTTTTTATATAAATCTAAATTTTCTAAAATAACGCCAGTGCCTTTTGCAACACAAAGAAGCGGATCTGGCGCTAGGTAGGCCGGCACGCCAATTTCTCTAAATATAAGTTCGTCTAAATTTTTTAATAAAGCGCCACCTCCTGATAAAATCATTCCTTTGTCAATAATATCTGCTGACAATTCTGGCGGTGTTTGCGCCAAAACATTTTTTACAGTTCTTATAATTTCTCCTAATTCATCAGAAATGGCATCGGTTATTTCATTAGAAGATACTTCTATTATCTTCGGTAACCCATCCGTTAAACTTCTTCCTCTTATTTCTAAAATTTCTTCATCGGTCTGATGAATGGCGGAACCAATCATTATTTTAATTTCTTCTGCTGTTCTTTCGCCAATTGCCAAGTTATGCCTTCGACGAATATAATCAGCAATAGCAGCATCTATTTTATTGCCAGCAACTCTTACTGATGCCCAAGAAACAATTCCACCTAAAGAAATAACCGCTACTTCCGAAGTGCCGCCTCCAATATTTAAAATCATATTGCCGCTCGGAGAATTAATCTGAATTCCTGCTCCAATTGCAGCCAAAATTGGTTCTTTAACAAGATAAACATTTTTAGCTCCTGCTCTTTCGCCAGCGCTAATAACTGCTCTTCTTTCTGCTGAAGTCACTCCAGCGGGCACCGAAATTAAAACTTCAGGTTTTAAGAATCTCGCCAATCCTGTTGCTTTCTGAGTGAAATATCTAATCATTATTTCGGCCATTTTATAATCAGCAATAACTCCGTCCTGCAAAGGCCTAATAACAGAAATAACGTCTGGCGTTCTTCCTAACATTTCTTTGGCTTCTAAACCTACGGCCAAAATATTTCTATCATCTAAAGAAACTGCAACAACAGTTGGTTCATTCAAAATTATCCCCTTCTTGGGAATAAAGACCAAAGTATTTGTTGTGCCTAAATCAATGCCTAATTTCATAAAATGGAATCTTTTAAAAATTTATTTTTTAATTTTAGACCTTCCTGACGATATCTGCCCCTAATTTCTGCAATCTTTCTTCAATTCTTTCATAACCTCTATCAACTTGATAAGCATTATAAATATGGGTAGTGCCCTCAGCAATCAATCCAGCCAAAACTAAAGTTGCGCCGCCTCGTAAATCAAAACTTTTAATTTTTCTTCCTTTTAATTTCGTAGGACCTAAAATCAAAACCCGATGGTCGTCGTATTTTTTAAATTTTGCGCCCATTTTTCTTAAACCTATTAAATATCTAAATCTATTTTCGTATAAAGTATCGTATATTAATGAATTTCCTTCTGCTTGGGTTGCCAATAATCCAAAAACTGTTTGCAAATCTGTTGGAAAGCCTGGGTAAGGTAATGTTTGAATAGTGGATGCCTTTAACTTATTTCCTCCAAAGACAATAATATCTGATAAATTTTTTGAATGTCTAATTATATTATATTTTACTCCAAAATCAAGAAGTTTGGCTAAAACTAAATCTAAATGGTTGATTTGGATATTCTTCACTTCGATTTTTCCTCCCTTATTGATAGCGCCCAAAACTAAAAAAGTTCCTGCTTCTATAGGATCATAAATAATCTTATGTTCGACTTCTCTATTAATTTTTTTCAAACCAGTTACTTCAAAAACATGAGGTTCCGGATTTTGTATTTTTACCCCTAGCTTTCTTAAAAAGCAACAAAGATCCAAAACATGAGGTTCAACTGCCGCAATTTTAATAATTGTTTTCTGAGGTAAAAGCGAAGCAAAAATTAAAATATTTTCTGTGGCAGTAACACTGAATTCCCGTAGAACCACTAAATTATTTATAGATTTTGTCTTCCTAAATTCATAAAGACCGGTTTTTGATTCATAATTAACTTTAACTCCCAGACTCCTAAAAGCCTCTAAATGAGTATCAATAGGTCTTTTGCCTATAAGACAACCACCCGGCTCAATAGTCTTAGCAATGCCAAATCTCGTTAATAGTGCTCCGATAAAAAGTATTGAGGAACGAAGCCTTGAAATAATATCAAGATCGATTCTTAGTGGACTGATATTTTTAGTTGAGATTTTTAATCTTCTTTCATCCAACCAAACAATTTCCGCTCCTAAACCTTTTAAAATGTCCAACATTCTAAAAACATCCTCAATTAGTGGTAAATTATCAATAATACAAGGTTTTTCATTTAAAATAGTAGCTGCTAAAATAGGCGTAGCGGCATTTTTTGAACCATAAACCTCAATAGCGCCGTTTAATTGTCTACCTCCTTTTATTATAAACTTCATAGTATTTTATTTTAATATATTTAAACAAAAAAATGAATAAATTGCCGAACTCGTCGATACATACATTTAAAAACTCAAAGCGCCAAGCGCAAGGCTACAACTTAAAAGTTAAAAGTTTGCATTTGAAAATAGAAAATAAACGTCATCTAAGAGTGTTAAAAGA
>JBBIUM010000068.1:0-3717 GCA_037440245.1 Candidatus Yanofskyibacteriota bacterium
CCAATAGAATACTTTTTATCTTTAGCTATTTCTTGAATTTTCTTTTCAATCTCTTCCCTCTGTACCCGACGAGTGCACCAAACTATTGACAAATTTTAAATAAGTTAGTATAATTGAATTACTAAAAAAAGTTAATAAGTAAAAAAGTATTTTAATTATAATAACTTTAGATACTTAGATATTGCAGTAATCAAAAAATATGAAGAAGAAAACTATTTTTTTAAAAATATTAACAGTTTTTTTGGCTGCTCTTATACCGGTAAATTTTTCCTTTGCGGCTTTGGCGCCGACCAGTATTTTTAAGAATGGTCAATTTTTTTATCCGGATAATAACCAGTATCAAAATTTTGATGACGGTACTAGATATCTTATTAAAGTTAAAGATTCTCAAGTTAATGCTTTTCAAATGAAGTTTTATAATTTCTCTAAGCTTGGTATAAAAAGCATAAAACCTTTATTTTCTCAAAATAAATTTAAAACTATTGCCAATGGAAAATTCGGCAATGTTTTTATTATAAATTTTAATGATGAAAATAATATTCAAGATAAATTATTAAAACTTATGCCTTTTGCCGAATATATAGAACCTGATATTAGAGTTTATCCTGCCAGTTCTTTTTTTATTCAAAATTCTAAAAGACAATATGAGCCACAGAGTCAAAAAAACATTTATCAGAGCGTTTTTTCTTCGCTGATTGGATTTGGGCAGCGGCAAATATTTTCTCGGATTGAAAGCGAAAAAGGCTTGGCAATTTCTTCAAGCAGCAGTATCGCTTCTTATAGTACTAACATTATAAGAAAAAATGGAAAGCAGTCTATCAGTGTTAAATCTTCAAGTGGCGCTAAATTAGAAGAACCAAACGACACTTTCTATTTTTCTGAGTGGCATTTAAATAATACTGGTCAAAGACACTGGGCGCGCAATTGGTATGATCTTTCGCTTATGTTAGTCCAAGGCACGCCTGACAGCGATATCGATTGGCCAGAAGCCATTGCTTATTTAAAAGGACTTCAATCATCTCAAATAAAAATAGAAAAGAAATCGGTTATAATTGCTGATATTGGCAGTGGTTTTGATTACACTCTATCCGATTTAAATGGCAGATTATTTACTAATTATGGTGAAATACCAGATAACAATATTGATGATGATAATAATGGTTTTATTGATGATGTTCATGGTTGGGATTTCGGCAATAATGATAATGACCCTTATGATAGAAGCGGTCATAATACTCATATAGCTGGCACTATGTCTGCTTTAATCAATAATTCGAAAGGAATTGCTGGTGTTTTAGATGATTTTAGCGTCCAGATATTGCCAATAAAATTTTTCGCTGATAATGGAGTTGCTTATTACAGTGACGCAATTAAATCTTTTATTTATGCGGCAGAATTTGGAGTTGATGTGATAAATGCTTCTTGGATAGGTCCAGATTATAATAACATTAATTTACTCCAAGAGGCTATTAATTATGCTTATGATAAAGGTGCTTTAATATTTGCCGCAGCAGGAAATTTTTTCCCGCAAATTGATGCTAAAAATGTAATTCCAGCTTCGCTTAAGAACGTTATCGCAGTTAGTGCCACTGGCGATGATGATCAATTGGGTGAGTGGTATGCTAATTTTGGCAAAGTTGTAAAAATCTTGGCTCCAGGCGATGATATTCTATCAACTATTCCCTATTGGGCTTATCCTTATTTTGAAAATCTTCAAGATCAAAATGAGTTTTATACTCCTTTGACCGGTACTTCAATGGCGACGGGAATTGTTTCAGCTTCCGCCGCGCTGCTTAAAATATTTTATCCGAATAAATTAGATGTCTTAGCAAGACTTCTCTACACGACTGAACCTCTTGATGAAGATTATGACCATGAATTAGGCGGTGGCAGATTGAATTTATATAATGCCGCCTCAGCTAATCCTTATCCAGTTTTAAACGTTGAAAAAATAGAAATAAATGATTTTAAAAATAGCGATAATGATGGAATTTTAAATCAAAATGAAACCGCCTGGTTAAAAATTTATCTAAAGAATAATTGGGAAACACTTAGAAATATCAAGGCAACTTTAGAATATGGCAAGGAGGACGATAGACAATGTGTTACAATTTTGCAGGATAAAGGATATTATCCTGACTTGAAAATTGGCGATGTTGCTAGTGAAATTGATAGCAGGCATCCCTTTGAAGTTTTTGTTAAAGGAGAGTGCCCTGATAATAAAAAAGTTCCAATGAAGTTACATATAACTGGTATTTATAAATCAGGCGAGGAAGAAGTTATTTTTGAAAAAAATCTTGATTTTGATTTAAAGATTTCCCCAACAATTCAACTTAAGGAAACTCTCCATCTTAACGAATTTATAGCTGGAATGACTTTTAAAAACTTATCTAAAGATTATCCAAACCATTTTGTTGCGGCTACTATTGATGGTAAGATTTTAATTATTAATAAAGATGGCAAAATTGAAAAATCATGGCAGGTTTATTTGCCTAATCAGCAACCCGACGAGTTTTTTTATACTAATCAACCAGCACTTTATGATTTAGATAAGAATGGAACTCAAGAAATTATTATAGGTTCTAGAAATGGTTATCTTTATGTTTTCGATTTAGAAGGTAAAAATTTACCAGGATTTCCTTTTAGAATCACTCCTACTCATATAAATTATAATCCTTATAACGATATAGAATGGTCTACTGTTGAAATTCGTGGCGAAGTCTTAATAACAGATCTAGATAGAGATTTTTCTCCTGAAATAATTTTTGGCGCTGATAATTTTAAAATGTATGTTTTAGATAGATGGGGTAGAGTTAAAAAAGGTTGGCCGATAGAAACAGAACCTGGTTGGACTGGTTATATTCCAGCCGTTTATAAACCTTATGGCTTTGAAGGAAAGCCGCAAGCTGTTGATTTGGATAGTGATGGTCTTAAGGAAATTATCTCAGCTTCTGTTAATGGAAAGATTTATATTTGGAGATTAAATGGCGAAAAATTTCCTGGTTGGCCTATTGAATTCAAAAAAGGTTCGGCAGTTCTTCCAATAAGGTCTGCCGTTTCGGTTGCCGACATTGATAAAGATGGGATTTTAGATATTGTAGCCGATAGTGTTATTGATTTAGAAGTTGCCGCCTGGGATAAATTTGGCAATTTAAAACCAGGCTGGCCAAGAGAAGTTGGGTATATAACTGGCGATCAAAGGGAATCAATTCCTAATTTAGTGGAAGATATTGATAATGATGGCGCTAAAGAAATTATCCATGTTGTTTCCGATAAGGCTTTTGTTTTTAAGAGTGGAGGAGAAAATTATAATAGAAAGTGGCCAAATCAACTATTAGGAGAGGATATTTGGGGCAGAACATCTTCAGGCAAAGGCAGCAATTGGAGTGTTTCTAATGGACAAAAAGTTGTTGGTAATATTGACAGAGATAAAGAGTTAGAAATTATTATTCAAGCCGATGCTTTTTTAAATTGGGGTGTAGTCTTTGCCTATAATCATGATGGCACGCCAGTAAGTTCTGAGTTGTATCCTAATACTAATGGTATGATTGGTAGAAATGGCGGTGGTTATGTAAAGCCAATTTTAGCTAATATCGATAGCGATGATAAAAATGAAATTATTACCTCAAGTATTTGGGGCAGGATGTTGGTTTTCGATACCATGGGTAAATAAAAAAAGATATAAGGTAAATAAAAAACAATAAATTTGTCGTTAAA
>JBBIUM010000069.1:0-3699 GCA_037440245.1 Candidatus Yanofskyibacteriota bacterium
AATGTTCATAAAATAAATAGTTCGTGCTGCCTTAAAATGTTTTTACTATTTTTAATTATACAATTTATACAATATTAATAGCAATATTAATACTTTATTAATACTTTTTTATTTAATTTAAATAGTCTCCGTCTTGTTTAAATAGTAACCATCTTGGCTTTCAATAAAATCAGGGGAATTTAAATTAATAAGTATGGTTGTTGGGCTAACTATTCTTTGCTTTAGAACCTTACTGATAATCTCTTCTTTTGGTAAAGGTTTTTTAGCATCCTCTAAAATCTTCTTTATAACATCTTTAATAGTGCCAGCAATATAACCCCAATGTTTTGGAGCGTAAATTCCGCGTCCAACTAAAACATATTTCTCATCCTTTATAAGTTCGTTATGAACAGTTTGTGGATAAGCTTTTTTACCATCTTTAAATAGAGAATTTATCTGCTCGGCGATTTCTTTAAAATGAAGAGGTTTATTAATTTTTTTGAAAATCAAATAAATTTTGTCTCTTACTTTCCGTGGAGTTATTTCTGGCCAGTGGGAAAGGCCGATTTCATTAAAAATGTTTTTACCTATCCTTTTGGAAATGTTTAAATAATTCTCTATGACTTTCTGCTTTAAATTATGCTGATTAGTGAGTGATGGCAAAAATTCTTCATAACTTATGGGTTGCCCTTTTTTGGCAATCATAGCGATAACAGAATCAATGAATTTTTGAAAATTTTTCAGAGCTGCTTTCTCTATTGTCCAATGCGAATAAAAATGATTGTTTTCATAAACTCTATAGAATTTGTCATTTTTTATAATTAAAAGAAAAGATAGACTGGCATTTTCAGGATGGTATTCATCATAGCCAGTAACTTCATTAAATAATCTCCTTTCAGAAATTACACGGCCATATTCATCTATATATTGGCTAATTTCCGTATAAACTGCATTAAGAGTATTTTGTAATTCAAAATTTTCATTTATGATTTTCCGTAAATAATCCAAATTACTTTCTTCAATTTGTCTAACACGCTCTCTGGTAATATTATAACTTTTTCCTATTGATTCAAGAGTTTCTCTTTTGCCGTCTTTAAGACCATAACGCCTTGCAAAAATATCCCTTAAACGATCGGTTGGAAAAATATTTAAACATTTATAACAAATTTTTTGATATTGCATAGTTGTTATTATTGATTACATCGATTAAAATTACGGATTTTTCTCAAAATGCTAATTTTTAGTAAATTATAAATCAATGAAATCAATACTGATATTGTTTTTAAGATATTACATTAACAAAATAATATATATCTGTCAATACCAACAAAGAGATTTATCATCTTAATTTGTAAAAGAAACATTTATTTTTGGTTTAATTCTGAAAAATAACTCAATAAAACTATAGACATTTTTCAATCTCTTTTATTTTTATCAACACTTATCTCACGATCGTGAGATAAGTGTTGATAAAAAATTTACTTTGATATTTCTTTTCAATACTTCTTATATTGTTTAACCACTACCTTTTTGGTTAGATTTTAGATTGTTTAATTCTGTAAGCTTGATTTTTGACGTGAAAGCAATTATACTTTTAAGGTTCTTTAAAAAGAGAAAATATAAAAGATAGAAAAGGAGGAAAATAATGAGAAAAATTATTATTATACTGTTAATTTATTTCGGTTTGAGTTTTAATTTTGCGAATTCAAGTTCAAATACAAATTCAGGCTTAAATAAAAGCAAGGAAAAAGAAAGAGAAAATAAAGAATTAAACGCCCAAAAGACATTTTTATTTTCCCCCGGGTTTGTTTATCAAGTTATAAAAACGATTTCTTCTAATGCTCCATTTGAGAAAGTTTTAGTCAGCTATCCCCACGTTTATATGCAGGGAGTACTTGGAAAAAGAAAATGGTTTAATCTAGAGATGACTTATTCATTGGGAAGAGGTGAACTTTATTGGGAATATAATGCAAATCTTCAGTTAAATAGTAAGATATTTTTTGCTGCAATAGAATTTTCTAAATCTACAATCAGCACAAATTACTTATTGCCTTACGATGTGTCTTTTGAATACTATATTCCCATTCGACAGAAAATTACAGAAAATCATTTGGCGAGAAAATTTGGAATCTTCTGGAATATACCAGACGGGAATAACCCTGTGATTAAAAATTCTTTAAGCTATATTTCTTTAGACTACAAAATAAATGAAAAAAGAGATGAAGCGGTGAGATTAATAGAAAAAGAAGAGGACATTGAGGGATGGGAAATAAAAACAGAAATTCAAAAAAAATTTTTTATTTTAGATAAATTATGGTTAAAGATTCTTTTTGCTGAAAATACTAATACTCATCTTGCCAAAATACAAATAATAAGTATAGGATTTAATATTTTGAAATTAGAATTTAATTATGAAAGTAGCAACGAAGAAATTATGCAATTTTTTAGAAATAACAGAAAATACTCGGTTTCGTATCAGTTCAATTTTAATTAAAAAAAAATCCAGTTTTCCTGGATTTTTTTTAAAAAAAATTTAAAATTATAAACCCGGTAAGCTCACTACCCTTCCCTACAAAGTCAAATTTTCGCCAGTTTTGAACCACTAATCCGGGTCCCAAAAAACCATCTTTCGCCATAACTGTATAAAAATCTCCGGAACTTGTAAATCGAATCCCCCTTTTTTTATTTTTAGTAGTAATAAGAATAGATCTACTAACTATTTTTACCGGTTTTTCTTCAACCGGCAATAATCCCTCACTAGTAGTTGTTTCATCGGGTAATACTAATAATGGTTCTTGAAAAGGATTTTTAAGATAGATCACCGGGAATTCATGATTGGCACCAACATGATTATCTCTTCCATTATGGACAACTTTGTAGTTTATCATTAACGAATTATCGCTAATAATTTCTATTGTTTGATAGATTATGACATCTGATTCAACTGCTCCTCCATTAGAATCACCAGCCCATTCAAGTGGTTGTGTAATGGTTTCTATTATTCTATCGCCAACCTGATTCGCTTTTATTGTTCTACTTCCGTGGCCATATCTATCTCCGCATTGAACAGGGTTCCAGCCCCATTTTCCATTCCAATTATTGTCAACGCTATAAAAATCTCCTCCGTCATAGAGAGAAACTTGAATTTGTCTCCCTCCATCCCGAGGATTATCAATAATATTTGGTCCTAGTCCGTGGTTATCTACGTGAAGTTCATCAAAACATCCTCCTCTTTTCAAATCTACACATAAGCTTATTCCTCTGTTGTTAAGACACAATCTATCTTTAGAACTCCAATCACTATAGCTCGGAATTTCTATCCGATTACAACTATTCCAGAATATCGCTGTACTTAAAAAAAACATTGATAAAAAATTAAAAAATTTCACTTTTTCCTCCTTCTTAAATTTTTAAAAAACCTTAGAATTAAACAATAATATACAAATCATTATTTGTCAAATTTCAGATAATGTTTATAATAAAAAACAAGGAATTGATTTTATGAATTTTATGAGCAGTTTAAAAAGATTACGTTTTCTATCAAAATACTAATTTAGTGCCGTTATCGTCTAGAGGCTCAGGACACATGGTTCTCAGCCATGTAACCCGGGTTCGAATCCCGGTAACGGCGTTTTAAAATAGAAATTATATGATTACGATTAACTTATAAAATTAAAGAGAGGCTACTTAGAATTAGCCTCTTAATCTTTTATTTTTGAC
>JBBIUM010000070.1:0-3605 GCA_037440245.1 Candidatus Yanofskyibacteriota bacterium
TTGCTTGTGCTTTTAATACTGGCATCATTAAAACAACCATTATTGAAACAATTATTATTTTTATTGCGACGGTTTTTCTCATATTTTTGTTTAACGTTGGTTAAAAATTTGTCTTACATTTTGCGATTGATTTTGAAGATAAATTTTTATTGCTTCATCGCTTTTTTGCGCTAAATTTAAGGCCAATAAAGTTTTTAGGGGGTCTGTTATTAAATTATTTATCACAATTGTTCCCAAAATTTTTTTCTTCAAAATATAAGAAAAAATAGTTCTGTGGAAATCTAAAAATTGAACCGGTGCCTCTAATTTTTTAAATTGACTTAAATAATTATTTAATTCATTATCTAAATCTAATTCTTTTTGTTGGTCCAGAAAAGTTTGCTGATCATACTTAATTAGCCGATATATTTTTAACTCCAATACTACGCCTTGCATCATTAGACTCTTGAGTAAAGATTTATAATTTTCAATTTCTGTTTTTGAAGGATTGTTAATAATTTTTAATTCGTTCTTTTTTATAGAAATATTAACAAGATTCTCTATTTCTTTTTCCATTTCTTCTAATTTTTGGTTGATATATTTTTCATTCTCGCTAAATGATAAATTAGCCAAATACTTTCTCGTTTCTGTTGCATCAAAATTTTGATCATCTAAAGATTCTTGGTTGTTACTAGAATTTTGACCACCGCCAAGATTGGCTAAAAAATGTTCAACTGATGATTTTAAAGCATCGGAGTTTTCTTTATTGTTATTCATTAAATTTTGCTTATTGTTTAAAAAGGACCTCGCCACCAATGAGAATATTTTAGTTAATTCTTGAGTATAGTTAGTATTTATTAAATTCATGCCAGGCAGGGGATTGTATTTTAAATCATCAGCCGGGGCCGCAACTAAAGGGTTATGACCCGAAGCGATTTCTTCGCCGTCTAAAAATTTGTCGCCGTCAGTATCGGCAATTTCCGGATTTGTTCCAATTAATCTTTCTTCATCATCTGAAAGACCATCATTGTCTGTATCAATTTTTTTATAATTTGGATTATAATTTTCAAAAATTATTTTGCTATCTATAATATCAGAAAGAGAAATTGGCTTGTAAATTATAAACAAACCAAAAATTATTGCGGTGATTAAAATTAAGGCGCTTAAAAAATAGTTCTTATTTAATTTAGATAGAGACATAAATGATTTTACCAAAAGCGACAAATTATTTTTATATTTTACATCAATTTAAAATTTTGCTTTTTTCGCTATTCACTAATATGATACCAAAAATCAAAGTCAATAACAAGAGAGAGAAAATAAGAATTAATTCTCCAACAGCGCCGGGAATAAATAAAATAGCAAAAATAGCCAAGGCGTTTAAAAAGTAAATTATATTTTTAATTTTTTTATCTTTAGGAATAAAAAAAGTAATTATCAAAACGCCAACAATAATAGAGATCACCGCCAAAAAAGAAGTTGTTTTATGGGCAAGTGGATAGGATTGCGGCAACAAGGCAACAAAAGATAGAAAAACGGCGCCTAAAATATAAAAAAGACCTGCAATATTAAGATAAATTAAGCGCTTATCTTTTTGTTTTGACAAAACATAAATCTCAAGGCTGGTGCCAAACAAAAAAAGCAAAACACTTAAAGCTTCCAACCAGGTATTAAAATGTAATTCAGTTAAAGAATTGCTGACAAAAAGATTTGCGGCGTCTAAAGAAGTAGAACCAAGGTCAGAAAGCCAATTTTTAAAATAGTCAAACTCTGAAGCATTGCTTAAGGATAAAAATAGTAAAACAATTGTAACAACAAACATTAAAATAACAATAATTAGACAAATTTTAGAAATCAAAAACGGCTGAATTTTTAAAAGTTTTCGACTTATTTGACTCATAAAAATAAGGGAATGATTGCTATTAAATATTCTAAAATTTAAAAATAGTAAATTCAAGAAGACAATAAATCCTTTGACACAAATGATTCACAAAAACAAAAATAGTGTCAAGAACACAAAATGTAAAAGGTAATTGTTACGCCAAAATGAATTTTTATTCTTTTTAAATTTTTTCTTCTAAATTTTAATAAACAAAATAAATAAAACAAGCCCCGTAATCAAGAATTTACAGGGCTTGATAAGAAGCTTCTTATCAATAAAAACTTCTCTCTCGTTTTTTTATCTCACTTCTCCAAGCTCATCATTATTTTACTATTTTACTGCCTCTTTCAAGGCTTTTCCGGCTCTAAATTTCGGCGCCTTTGAAGCAGCTATTTGAACTTTTTCGCCGGTTCGAGGATTTATGCCAACTCTTGCCTTCCTCGCAGCGACCCTAAAAATCCCAAAGCCAGTTAAAACCACCTTATCTCCTTTTACCAGCGCGTTTGTAATTTCGTCCAAAAAAGCATCAAGAGTTTCCCCGGCTTGCTTTTTAGATAATTGAAGCTTGGATGCCACTGCTTCCACTAATTGTTCTTTTGTCATATATGTTATTAAAGTTTTATTTAATTTTTAATAAAATCGACCTCATTATTTTTATTGGATAATTTGTTCATATTTATTTATTATACCCGTAGTAGGATCTAATTGCAAATAAACAGCGCCAATTTCTGCTTCGCCTTCTAAAATTTCCATTTTGGGCGGCATTTGATTAACATACGAAGGCAGCAATCCTTCGGGATTTAAACCAAGAATTGAATTCCTTGCTCCAACCATTCCAACATCGCTTATATAAACTGTACCTTTAGGCAGTCTTTGCAAATCAGCTGTTGGCACATGAGTATGAGTGCCTAAAACTGCGGAAACTTTGCCGTCTAAATAAAATCCCATCATCCTTTTCTCAGAAGTAGCCTCGGCATGAAAATCAACTATGATGCCATTTAGCCATTCTTTCTCAACTTCTTTTTTATTGATAGTGTAATTTTCTAAAAATTCTTTTATCGCTTCAAATGGCGAATTAGACTGTTCGTTCATAAAAACCTGGCCTAAAAGATTAACAATTGCAATTCGCCAAGTGTAAATACTAACAATTCTATAACCCTTGCCCGGCACCGACTTCACAAAATTCAAAGGCCTAATTATCGGATTATTAATGTTTTCAAAAATAGAAATTGCCTCTTTTCTATGAAATATATGATTACCGCTTGTTAAAAAATCAACGCCGGCGCCAAGAATTTCTTTTAAAGAATCCTCTGAAATGCCAAGGCCATGCGAAGCGTTTTCTCCGTTGGCAATTATAAAATCAAGGCTATATTTTTTCTTTAATTCAGGAATAAATTTTTTAAGGGCCTCTCTACCGGTTTTTCCTGAAATATCACCAAAAAATAAAATATTAATCATATCGTAACAAAATGACTAAATATCAATAAACTCTAAACTAAATAAAGCTCAAGCTCAAAGTGCTGTCTCTTTGCCTAAAGTTAAAAAAAATAAAAATAGTCTTGGAGATACCGTAAAATTATCGGTATTTCTAATGGGGTTGATTTTTGTATTTTGGATTTTCTGGTTTGAGTTTTGAGTTTAGGATTTGATTTGGAATAGTTTGACCTTTAAATTTTGTTTTTAAGCTTTAACCATTGCCAAATTGATTAGCAAGTATAAAAATTACGAATTATAAGGCTTAATA
>JBBIUM010000071.1:0-3547 GCA_037440245.1 Candidatus Yanofskyibacteriota bacterium
TTTTAACACATTCTAGTAAAATAATAAAGCATCTAAAAACTCAAAATCCAAAGCGCAAAGCCTCTTTAAAAGTTTGCATTTGAAAATAGAAAATAAACGTCATCTAAGAGTGTTAAAAGAGCGCTAAAAGTAAAATCTTGCTAAAACCAAATCTTTGTTATTGAACAAAATTATTGGCAAAAACCTCAGACTAATTTCTCTCATTAGCTAACGATCGTCTTGAAGCGATAGAAAATAGAAATATATAGATAAAAAATAAAAAACAAACTTAAATCCAAACAAATTTAACTCAAAGCGCAAATTTTAAACATTTGAATTTTAATATTGTTTAGAATTTAGGATTTCGGATTTAGGATTTAACATCAGTTATAGTTTTGCACTTTGAACCTTACTTAGTTTGGCTTTTAGAGCACTTTGGATTTTAATAATTTTTAATTTAAAAAAATTCGAATTTTTGTAAAAGACTGGTTAATTTGTTACCGATAAATATATGTTATTCATATTCTCTCATAGACAATTGCGCTTTAACTTGTTTAATTATTTCCATAACCACTGAGACCACAATTAAAAGTGCGGTACCTCCAATTGTTAATGCCCGAGCACCAGTAAAATATCTCAATATTAATGGCAAAATAGCAATAATACCTAAAGAAATACCGCCAAATAGAGTAATCCTATTTAAGATACGGGACAAAAACTCCGCTGTTGAATAACCTGGTCTAATACCAGGAATAAAGCCTCCTTGCTTTTGAATATTTGTTGAAATTTCCTTGGGATCAAAAGTAACAGCAGTATAAAAATAAGTAAAAGCAAAAACAAAAAAGAAATATAATATAGCGTAAAGTAATTGATTTTGAAATAGGTTAACCAGAGAATTGCCTATTTGAGTAAGGTTAGGATTGCCAAATAAAGTTAGAAAATTTCCAATCATTCCCGGAAAAAGTAAGATTGATAACGCAAAGATAATAGGAATAACGCCCGCTTGATTTATCCGTAGAGGCAAATAAGTTGAAGCACCACCGTAAAGTTTAAAACCACGCACTCTTTTAGCATAAGAAAGCGGGATTAATCTTTCAGCTTCGTTAATAAAAACAACGCCGCCAACAACAATAACTGCCACAATTAAAAAACCTAAATAAACAGGAACTTTAGCTGGATCCCAGACTATCACAGTTTGTTGAATAACAGTTGGTATCCTGGCCACAATGCCCGCAAAAATTAAAAGAGAAACTCCATTACCAATTTGCTTTTCGGTCATCAATTCACCTAGCCAAACCAAAAACATAGTACCAGCTGTAACCATACTTACGGTCGATAGAGTTGTAAGAAGATCTAACGTGGCAATAATGCCTTGTTGTTTAAAAAGAGTCAGGAAGGCAAATGTTTGAATTATTGCCAAAGGGATAGTCAGACAACGACTTATTTGATTAAATTTCATCCTGCCAACTTCTCCTTCGCCATAATACATTTCTTTTAATTTAGGAAATATTATCGTTAAAAGTTGCATTATGATAGAGGCGGTAATATAAGGACCAACACCTAACATAACTAAAGAAAAGTTGTCTAAGCCGCCCCCTGTAAAAATATTTAAAAGTCCAAAAAATTGATTATTTTGAAAAAATTCCTTAAGTTTCATTAAATCTATCCCTGGAATCGGAATAGCAGCAGCAAATCTAAAAACCGCAAGCATAGCGGCAATAAATAATATTTTATTTCTTAAATCTCGCGTTTTGAAAATTTGGATTATCTTCTCCATAAATAATATTTATCTAAATTTTATTTTGTTATTTTACTAATTTTTTCTTTAGCACTTTGTGAAAATAAACAATCCTTAAAAATTAATTTTTTACTTAATTCTCCTTTGCCTAAAATTTTAATTTTTGGCAATCTCCCTTTAGTTTTTGAAATCAATTTTTTATTTAACAATGAACGGGCGCTAACGACTTCACCATCTTGAAAATATTTATTTAATAATTCCAAATTAATAGCAACTGGTTTTATTGACTGTCTGCCAAAATTATAACCTCTACGTTTAGGAATCCTTTTTAAAAATTCTCTAATCTGAGGTCTTATCCTGTGACCACCTCTTGCTTTTTGTCCTTTAACTCCACGGCCACTATATGTTCCTCTTTTGCCGCCGCGACCAACTCTTTTTTTATTTTTTTTCTTAACAACTTTTATTTCATGAATTTGCATAGCTTTTTCAATTAATAAGGAATGTATAAAATTAATTTGGTTCAAAATTATCTAATGTTTATTTATATAATGTTTTTATTATACAATTTTAACATTTATAAGAGAGAAAACATTTTCAAGACTGAAAATTCTTAATTTATTTTTCTTTTAATTTCTTCAAAGCTTCTATAGTAGCCCGACTAGTGTTTATCTTATTATTTCCTCTAATAATTTTACCAATAATATTTTTGATACCAGCCAATTCACAAATAGTCCTTACAGCACCGCCAGCAACTAAACCTTTCCCTAAAATAGCCGGCTTTAAAAAAACAATGGCGGCGCCATATTTAGCAGTTACCTCATGAGGAATACTAAAGTTTTTATTAAGAGATATCTTAATCAAATTCTTCTTGGCGTCATTTGAAGCTTTTTCAACGGCTAAAGCAACATCAGCGCCCTTTGCCACGCCAACACCGACCTGGCCATTTTTATCACCAACGATAACAACAGCCCTAAAACTTAATCTTTTCCCACCTTCAGTAACGCGGGCAACCCTTTTTACTTCTAAAAGTTTTGATTCAAAATCACTCATATTAAAAATTTTTATAAATTAATCTTTATATATTTTAACTTTGTTAACGTTTAATTAAAAATTAAAATTTAAGACCAGCTTCTCTTAAACCCTCAGCTAATGCTTTTACTTGACCATGATATTTATACCCTCCCCGATCAAAGACAATTCTTTTAAATCCTAATTTTAAAAACTTCTTACCCGCCAATAATCCAACCTCTCTGGCTTTCTCAATATCTTTTAATTTCTTAGAAGATCCTAAATTCATATCAGAAAAACCAGCAACTACTTTATTAATGCTGTCATTTATTAATTGAACATAGATATGTTTATTAGATCTAAATACGCAAACTCTTAGTCTATTTTGAGTGCCAAAAATTTTACTCCTTACTCTTCTATGTCTTTTAATTCTAAATTGTTTTTTAGGATACTTCATATATTAATAGATAGTAAACTAAATTTCTAAGCTGTGGTTATAGCTTTCTTGCCAGATTTTCTTCGAATAATCTCGCCAACATATCTAATACCTTTACCTTTATACGGTTCTGGTTTTCTCAAAGCCCTAATTTCTGCAGCAACTCTCCCTACCAATTCTTTATTAACACCACTAACAATAATAATATTTTTTTCAACCTGGAATTCTATACCCTCCGGACATTTAAAATTTATTGGGTGGGTATATCCCAAATTTAAAACTAAATCCCTTCCCTGTAATTGTGCCTTATAGCCAATACCCTCCAGTTCTAATTTTTTTTCAAATTTATTCACTGCGCCTTTTATCATATTATTGATTAATGATCT
>JBBIUM010000072.1:0-879 GCA_037440245.1 Candidatus Yanofskyibacteriota bacterium
ATCAATACTCCTGTTACGGTAGAATTTTACGATGGTCCAAAAGGAAATGGAGGAATTCTTCTTGGTACTACTTTGGCTAATCTATCTGCGACAGATAGCGCAGCTATTTGCCAGGCGCTTGGCGGAACAAATTGCAATGAATGCAATACTAACCCCAATTTGCCAAAATGCAAACATCGATTTCGTTTTGAAACACCTCCTTCGTTAAGAGATGACGGAAAAACTCACAATATTTACATTTACGCTCTTAATTTAGCTGGTACGCCAGGTTCCGATGCCTTAATTGCCAATTCGCCGCGAATTCTAAAATGTGGACCGACAACAACCTGTAGCGCTAATGGTCAGTTTAAAGTAACTGTTTTATCGGGCAAAGAAGATGTCAACAGGTGTGAAGATACGCCGCCTATTTCAAAAAGTGGCTCCAGATATATTACCTATACTATGTTTATAGAAAATCATAGTTTAGACACCTATGAAGTAGATAAAGCGCTTTTTGTTTGCCCAAATCGAACTGGAGAACAATATTGTAAATACTGCTCGGTAGAATATCGAGATCCAAATAACACTGGCTGGGAAAAAATTTCGGGAGAAGAAACTTATCCTCCTTGTACCGCCGGCTATCTGGTTTATAGATTTGACACCTTAGCTCATGATTGCGGTACTCTCCAATACGATGCCTTTTATTATAAGCAAGGCGAATTAGAAAAGAAAAAATTCACCATCTTTATCGGCCAACGGGTAAACTATGAAGAAGAATGTTTATTGCCCACGCCAACCCCAACACCGTCTGAAACGCCAACACCTACAAAAACGCCAACCAAAAAACCGACTCACCCACAAACACCTCAAAAAACTCAAAAGACAGTAAATCCTCAAAGT
>JBBIUM010000072.1:889-3502 GCA_037440245.1 Candidatus Yanofskyibacteriota bacterium
ATAAACGCTAATTAGATTAAAAACAATTAACAATCTAAACGCCAACACGATCACATAATGAAAAGCAAAGACCTACAGAAACGCCAACCCCAACACCTCCTGAAACGCCAACACCTCCACCTAGTCCAATTATTTTACCGCAAACCGGACTGGAACCTCTTAACAATCAGATGTCACGAAAAACTCTAATTATTATTGACTTAATCTCTGTCTTATTAATTGTCCTCATTATTAAATTAATAAAAATGTTTTATTCGAAATGAAATACTGATATTATTAAAAAGCAAACAAGACAATAAATGTTGGCAAACTCTTTTAATCAAAATTTAATTATCCAACCAAAAATTATTTTTAAACAAAAAGTTTTGTCTATTATTTGTGTCATCTCGATACTTTCTTTATTAATCCCTCTGCATTTTACTCGAAGTATTACTTACGAAAAATCAGATTCCGATGTCTCAAAAACATTACCTCAAGAAAAAATATTATCTGAAACACCCATAAAAATAAATGACTTCCAAAAAAATAAAGGGCTGCCAAAAAAATTAAAGATCCCCACTCTAAAAATTGATGCTGCTATTGAATATGTTGGTATTAAACCTGATGGCTCAATGGATGTGCCCAAGAATATAAATAATGTGGCATGGTTAAAATCAGGTCCAAGGCCAGGAGATAAAGGGAGCGCAGTTATTGCTGGCCATAGCGGTTGGTTTAATAAAAACCCTGCTGTATTCAATAATCTCCAAAATTTGAAAACCGGCGATATAATCTATATTGAAGATGATACCGGCCAATTAATTCCCTTTGTTGTAAAAGAGAAACGATTTTTTGACCCATTGGCTGAAGCAAGTATTATTTTTAATCATCAAGCTGGTTATCACTTAAATTTAATCACTTGCGCTGGAAAATGGGATGAGAAAAAAAAGACCTACGATAGTAGATTAGTAATTTTTACAGACTTAATAACAAATTTCTAGAAATTGACTATTTATATTTATAATGCCATTATATTCAATTCCTCTGCTAACCAATAGCCAAATATCTTATTAAAAATCCAAATTATTCCAAAGTCTAAATTAAACCATATTAAATCCAAAATCTGAATTGTTCTAAATCAATTAAAATCCGAAAGCTTAAATTATTTTTCATCTTTTTTGTAATTTTCATTGCTAAATTTTTAGAGATTTAAGACAGCGCAACAGTTTGAAAATAAAAAGTAGATTGATATAATTGATATAATAAATATCTTTTGCCTTAAAATATAGTGCCTATTGAATCAAAAATTAAATTACTTATTAAATCAAAGTTAAAAATAAATTTTTAAAAATTTTCAAAATATTTGCTACTTTATTTGCTATTTTTATAAAAAGGATTAATTTACCATGAAAATATGCAATTTTATTCGATAAATAACCAAATCCAGGAACCAGATAATAAATTTGAAACAACTAAAGAATATTTAATAAAATATATTACAGCCAAAAATTTAATTATTGCCGCAATAGTTTTTTTAATCATTATTTCTTTTATTTTGTGGTCTAGTTGGAATTCTTTTAAAAAAACGAATGTTGAATTTTCAATTACTGGTCCTAAAGATGTGATTTCAGCCGAAGAAACAACATTTACTCTCTTTATTAAAAATAAAAATAGCAAAACGCTTTTAAATCCTGAAATAATACTTCAGTATCCTAGTGGTTTTATTATAAAAAAATCAAATCAACCTTTCGAAAAATTTGGCGATAATGGAATAAGAATTAAATTAAACCAACTTAAAAAGAACGAAAGCAGAGAAATTAATTTTGAGGCAATAACAAGCGGCAATAGAGGAGATTTAAAAAATCTCACAGCTGAATTAGAATATCAACCCCAAGGTTTAAGCGCTTTTTACGAAAACAAGGCGGCTTTTTCTTTTTATATTAAATTTGTGCCCATTACCTTAACGCTTAATGCGCCGGAAAAAATATTTAATAATTCTGAAGTTTCTTATTTATTAAATTATGTAAATAATAGCGATAAGACTTATGAAAATTTAATAATTGAGGTTTCTTATCCTAACGGCTTCGAATTTCTACAAAGCGAACCGCTTCCTTTATCAGCCAATAATAAATGGCTTATTGATCGTCTCGAGCCAGGCAAACAAGGCACTCTTTTGGTTAAAGGAATTTTATCTGGACAAAACAACGAAGTTAAATCAACAATTTTTTCAATAAAATCAAGCAATGATGAACAAGCGCAGACACTTAACTCCATTGAAGCAAAAAGTTTGATAAAGGATTTAATTTTTAGCATAGAAAGCACTGTTAATGACGCTCAACAAAATTATTCGGCTAATTTAGGCGATATTTTAAATTTTAAAATTAAATATAAAAATGTTTCCGAGGTTAATTTAAGCAATGTTAAAATACAAGTTAATTTAATAAATGATGTTTTTAATATCCAAAGTCTAAAAGAAAATCAATCCGGCTATTTTGATGCTTCAACTAATTCTCTTCTTTGGACATCAGTAAACTTGCCATCTCTTGCCAATGTTAATGCCGGCGATGGCGGATAAATATTTTTTTCTATTCAGCTTAAAGAAAGTCTACCAACGACAGAGCAAACTAAAAATTTAAT
>JBBIUM010000073.1:0-3371 GCA_037440245.1 Candidatus Yanofskyibacteriota bacterium
AACTAAATTTATTTATGACTAAAGAAAAACCAACAAAAAATTTATTAGAAGGAAAATATCAAACTAAAGCTGATCAACGGGCGAATTATCTTTTAACGAATTATCTTTTCCCACTATTGCAAAGCATAGAAAGAGAAAGTAAAGAAAGTAAAGAAGAAAGGTTCGGTTCCTTTATTAAAAATTATGAAATGCTGATAGATTCCTTAAAAAATATAATCTATGAAACAGAAGAATTGCAAAAAAATGATGAAGAAGTTACCAATTACGAAGAAGAATTTACAAAAGATATTTATTCTTATGAACGACCCACAACTAGCTTTGAGCTTTTTGATAAATTGCAAAACGCTAATCTAATTTTATTTGGCGATTTTCATACTTTAAGAAGATCGCAGGAAACGTTTTTAAACATTATTAAAAAATATTTGAAAATTTTAAAAACTGAAGAAAAAAATAAAGATTTTATTCTTTGTCTAGAATATTTGCCGCCAAAACAAAAAATTAACGATAAAAATTTAAATTCAGCAGTCAAAAAAGAATTGATAAAAATGACAGCCAATATTGAAGAAAGTCAAATTGAAGCTTATTTAAATATAATTAAATTTGCCAAACGAAATAATATTAAAATTGTTTCGATTGATATAAGACGTAAAAGAAAAGAAAAATTATCTGACGTTGATGAAAAAATAGCAAAAAACATAATGGAAATCTACAAAACTAATAAAGGTAGGCGGTTATTTATTTTTATAGGAGAAGCACATCTTGCTTCTAGTCATTTGCCAGAAAAGATAAATCAATATTCTGAACTAAAAAATCTTAATAAAGTATTCATTTTTCAAAATGTAGACAAAATCTATTTTAATGCTTTAAAAAACCGAGAAATATTTAATGCACCAGTTTCAAAATTAAATGATGAAAATTTCTATAATAAAATTTTTAAAATTAATGATAGTGCTTACTCAATACAAAATGTATCACTGGCAACCAAATATCAATCGCTTTTGCAATTCTTGGAATCCCTCGAGATAACTACTAGCGAAAAAAGTTCTCAATCATTTGAAGATTTTATAAATATTCTTGTTGATTATTTAATTGAAAATATTAAAAATTTGAAGTTGCAAATTAAGGAAGAAGATATAAGAGATTCCCTTCCTATTATTTATTTCCAAAAAGATATAGGATACAACAAGATGATTAAGAAAACTTTAAACAAAGAAGAAGAATTCCAGGAACTTGAAAAAACTGGTTGCTTTCTGAAAAATAATAAGTTATTTATTAAAAAATTCCGGCTTAAGAGAATCTCAAAAGTTCTAGGGCAATTTTTATTTGAAAAAATATATCCTCGGCACTTTTTAAAAAATATTGATAAAAAACTAGCTCAAGAAATCTTCTCAATATTTTGTTCACGATTGGTAACTCCTGAAAAATTTAAACAGCCAACATTTGAAAATAAAGAAGCCGAAACAATCGCCGATCAAATCTTTCAAAAATTATTTCTAAAAATTTAAAATAAAAAATGTTTTATTATTTTTTCTAAATAAGCAGAGTGTTTCTTAAAATAAAATTTAAATTAAATAATGACATACTTTATATGAAAAAAGAAAGACGAACCGAACACTGGCAAAATTTAAAGAAAGATTTTTTAATAATTATTTTTAGCATTATTATAGCTATTTTATTAGCAAAAACAAAAGCTCTTAATAATTTCCTTGTTTACACTAAAGAAATTAAATTTCTTAGTAGTTTTTTGGTTGGTTTATTTTTTATTTCAATAGCTACAGTAACCCCGGCAACTATTTTATTGATAGAACTTTTTAAAACAAACTCAATTATAGAAGTTTCAATCTTTGCCGGTGCCGCCGCAGTGGTAGGAGATCTCTTTATCTTTCGATTTATTAAAACTCATTTGGCTGACGACTTATTATTTTTAGCGCAAAAAGTTCGTCACGAAAGAGCTAAGGAAATATTAAATTTAAAGATATTCCGATGGATTGTCCCTCTCGTTGGAGCATTAATTATTGCCTCTCCCCTACCCGATGAAATAGGTCTTATGCTTATGGGATTATCAAAAACAAAATCAAAAATTTTTATTCCCCTTTCTTTTATCTTAAATTTTTTAGGCATTTTAATTATAGGCCTTACCACTAGAATGATAATTAAATAATAGTTAAAGACTTTAAAAAATTTAGAATAAAATTTAGAATCAAAATGAATCTAAAAATTTAAATCTGAGATAGCATTATAAATAAGAGACAAATTTTAAATTTTAATTTATGCCCTTTTTTATCAATAAAAATGATATTGCTAATTTTATAAAAAATCTCTCACGGAAGTATAATGTTATTGTTCCTCAAGTAAAAGATAACGAAACAACTTTTGACTTTTATAAAGAAGATGTTGAAATAGACATTAATTATGAAAATCTCGAAAAAAAAGAAAACACTCAATTGCCGCCAAAAAAATTCATTCTTCTACCTGAAGAAATACTATTCGTCTATAATAATAAAAAAAACAAAATTTCTGAAATACCTTTATCCGACAAAAAAACTATCATATTCGCGAGCATTAATGATTTAAAGGGAATTAAATTTTTAGATGAAATAATGGAAAATCCGATAGCGGATTATTTTTATTTAAAAAGCAGATCAAATATTATTCTAATTGGCATAGATAATGGCAAAAATGGAATTTATGATAAAAAAATAGCAGATTTAATACTTTTTAAAAATAATCAGAATTACTTCGCTGAAGCGATAAGTAAAGAGGGTAACAAAATCTTAAAATTTAAACACTTCCAGAAATCCAAAGAGATAATTGAACCTGTTCAAGACAAATCAATAAATCAGAACCAAAACTTTTATTTAACTTCTTTGCAAAAATTATTATTGGATTCGGAATTACTTGCTAATGCCATCGAGTGGTCGCAAAAGAATTCCAAAATATGGGATGAATTAGCAGAAATATGCTTAGGTTGTGGCATCTGCGCTTATGTTTGTCCTTTATGTTTCTGTTTCAGTATAAATGATAGAATATCGCTTGATGGCAAAACTTCAATCCGCTACAGAAGTTGGGACGCCTGCACCTTGCCCAATTTTGCAAAAATAGCCGGTGGAAAAAATTTTCGGCCGACTATAAAAAAAAGATATTATAATTGGTTTTATCATAAATTCGTTCGTGGCTATAAAGAATACGGCAAATCTCTTTGCATTGGTTGTACTCGATGCCAAAAATATTGCCCAGCAGGAATAGACATTGAAAAAATTTTAACAAGAATAGTCAAAGAGTACCAAGAAATTTATAATCATAAATAATTATAAAATGAATCATCTATGGAAAACTTATATTTTCCAGAACTAGCTAAAATAATTTATATA
>JBBIUM010000074.1:0-3362 GCA_037440245.1 Candidatus Yanofskyibacteriota bacterium
GATTAAAAAACTCGATAGGCTTATACGCTGAGATTTTTCCAAAATGTTTTTGATCTAATGCAACCCTACTAGAATTTTTATAAATTTTGGAGTGGCGCTTATTTTGAATCTTCTTTAATTATTTCTCTTTCA
Source organism: Candidatus Yanofskyibacteriota bacterium (assembly GCA_037440245.1). Taxonomy (GTDB): domain Bacteria; phylum Patescibacteriota; class Minisyncoccia; order JBBIUM01; family JBBIUM01; genus JBBIUM01. The sequence continues at coordinate 133 of JBBIUM010000074.1, forward strand.
ACATCTTCAACATCCTTTTCTTTCTTAGTTTGTTTCTTATTGTTAATAATTTCAACAAATCCCTCTCCTTTTTTGCCAGCCGTCTTGCCTGACATTCTTTTTTCAAAATCACCACGTTGATTTGGAATTTCAAATTTTTCTTTCATATTTTTTATCTTCTTATTAATTTATTAATTTTTTGTACTATCCAACTATTTCGGTAACGAAATAATTAGATGATAAATTAGTTATTTTTAATTCTTCCTCAACTGCTCAACCTTGATTATTGCCTATTGATGGTTCTTGACTTTTAGAATTTTTTTTAATAGTGATTCTATTTTAATTTTATTACTACCCTAAAATTTTTACAAATACCTGATTTCTAAAACGTGTGTGTCCTATGCAAAAAGTTGACTTTTACAACTATTTTAAGTTATAGTTATAATAGTTATAAATAAGTTATAAATAATAGTTAGAATTCAATAAACGAGATTTAAAAACAAAGGCCTCTCAAAGCTTATTATATTTATTTTGCCAAATTCCGTTTATCGCTTATGATTAGAGGTAATAACAGAAGATAAAAAAAATTTATTATAAAAGTAAATATGAGTATTTTTTCAAAAATTTATACATTTTTAAAAGACAGTAAAATAGAACTTAAAAAAGTTAGTTGGCCTACAAAACAGCAGACTGTCCAATATACTATCTTAGTAATAGCAATAAGTTTAATTGTTGCCCTTTTCTTAGGCATTCTCGATTTGATATTTTTCAAAATCTTGAGTTATTTTATTTAAAAGATAGAAAAAAAATTGAAAAACTTGTTTTAGCAATTTTCATATTTTATTTTATTTATTTTCACACTCTTGTTCTTGACCGTTAGAACAAATGTGTGAAAAGAAATCTATGAAACAAATTCAAACAGGAAGAAATTGGTATGCTATCCATACTTATTCAGGATATGAAGACGTGGTCGCCCAAAATCTAAAACAAAGGGTTGAATCTTTAGGTATGGAAGATAAAATATTTAATGTTATAGTGCCCAAAGAAAAAAAGATAAAAATTAAAAATGGCAGAAGAAGAGTCGTGGAAGAAAAAATATATCCTGGCTACGTATTGGTTGATATGATAGTAACAGATGACTCATGGTATGTCGTTAGGAATACACCAAAAGTCACTGGATTTATAGGTTCGGGCACGACTCCAATTCCAGTTAATCCTGAAGAAATAAATGCTATTCTAAAAAGAATGAAATCCGCAGAACCAAAATTTAAAATAATGGTTAAAGTTGGTGATATAGTTAAAATTATTGATGGTCCTTTTAAAGATTTTGATGGCAAAATTGCCGAAATTGATGAAGAAAGAGGTCGTGTTAAAGTTCTCGTTTCTATTTTTGGAAGAGAGACGCCAGTAGAATTAGATTCGCTACAAATAAAAAAATTATAAGCTAAAAAATTTTTTATTATGACAATAAAACAAATAAAAAAAATAATAAAGCTTCAGATTCCAGCTGGTAAAGCAACACCCGCTCCTCCTATCGGCCCAGCGCTTGGCCAACATGGACTAAACATTGGAGCATTTGTCAATCAATTTAATGAGATGACAAAAGATAAAAGTGACGATATTATACCTGTAGAAATAACTATTTACGAAGATAAGACCTTTGATTTAAAATTAAAAACGCCACCCGTCTCTGACATGCTTAGAAAAGCAGCGGGTATTGAAAAAGGGTCGGGTGAACCAAATAAGAAAAAAGTTGGTAGAGTTAGCAGAAAACAAATTAGAGAAATAGCTGAAAAAAAACTTGTTGATTTAAATACCACCGATATAGAGGCTGCTCAAAGAATGGTTGAAGGAACTGCAAAAAATATGGGCATAGAAATTATTGACTGACTTTTTCTATCTTGCCTTTATCCTATGCCTACTTATATCCTTAAACAACTAACAATCTTTGATTACTAAATTAAATTTAAATAATTTCCGATATTAACAAAAGGTTATTATTGGAAATTGTAAAAACACATGGCTCAAAAATCTCTAATTAAGCTTCAATGCGTTGACTGTAAAAAAATTAATTATTGGTCAAGAAAAAATAAAAAAACAATAACTGAAAAGTTAGAATTTAAAAAATATTGTAAGTGGTGTAGAAAGCACACTTTGCATAAAGAAACCAAAAAATAGAAAATATATGTTATTTAACATTTTAAAAAAGGAGGATTTATATGAAAGATTATAAGGGAAAATTTATAGTTTTGGAAGGCGGCGAAGGTAGCGGCAAATCAACACAAGCCCGGCTTTTGTTTGAATATTTAAAAAATAAAGGCAAAAAAGTAATTTTAACAAAAGAGCCAGGGTGTGAAACAGAAATATGTCAAGAAATCAGAAGGGTATTACTTGAAGAAAATATTACAAACAAAGTATTGCTTAAAAAAATTATTGAAGATTTTTCCAAAGAAAATTCAGGACTTGCTGAAAATGTTATTGAATTTTTTAAGTCCTATCTTCAAACCCCTACTCAGATAATCAAAACAGGAATTATAGAAACTCTGTTATTCCTCCTCGACCGAGCCGATCATATACAAAAAATAGTAAAACCAGCTCTTTTAAAAGGAGAAATAGTGGTTTCTGATAGGTTTGATTGTTCAACTATAGCCTACCAAGGCTATGGAAGCAAATTAAAAGACGAAAGCGAATGGGATTGCTTCTGAATGCTCAGGCTAAACAAAATATTTGTCCAGACATAAACATTTTACTGAATGTTCCAGTTGAGGCATCGATAGAAAGACTAAAAAAAAGAGGAATTCCTTTAACAAATTTTGAAAAACGAGGGGAAAAATATTTTGAAAAAATACGGGAAGGATTTTTAGATCAAGCCAAAAATGATCCTGAGCATTGGGTTATTGTAAATGGAGAAAAAGATGAAAAGAAAATTAATAAAGAAGTAATTAGGATACTTAAGGAGAGGAAATTAATATAAATCTCGTATTTTCATACGAGATTATTTATTTGTTATATTCACGGCAAAATAGTTAAGCCTACTTTTGATAATTCAAAGCGCAAAACTACAACTGATGTAAATCCTAAATCCGAAATTCTAAATTCTAAACAATATTAAAATTCAAATGTTTAAAGTTTGCGCTTGGCGCTTTGAGTTTTGAGTTAAATTTGTTTGGATTTAAGTTTGGTTTTCATTTTTTATCTATATATATTATATATTATATTTCTATTTTCTATCATTCCAAGACGATCGTCAG
>JBBIUM010000075.1:0-3298 GCA_037440245.1 Candidatus Yanofskyibacteriota bacterium
GCGCCAACTTTAAACATCTGAATTTTAATATTGTTTAGATTTGAGGATTTCGGATTTAGAATTTATAATTTGCATCAGTTGTAGTTTTGAGCTTTCATCATTTGAAATTGGTTAGCAATTTTTAAGTTTAAATAAATTAAAGCTCGATGTATCCTTCAAAAATATTTTCTTCTATTAACTTTTCCATAGTTTCCTCACCCATATATTCTTTGAATATCTTATTCCATAAAGCTTCTTGATGATGGTACAAATATTTATTCTCTCTTTTTACCAATGACATCGTGTTATCAATTAAATTAACACTTAACAATTCTTTGGAGCCATCTTTTTTATTAAAAAATCCTCCTACCCAATTTAAATCATGCCAAAAACCTAAACCTAATTCCGGCTTCCTTCTACTCAATTTGGCAAGAGACAATTCCGCTTTAAGCCAGTGAATGGCTTCAGGATTAACATGAGGCTCAAATAGCCTCGGATCATTAATATTGTCTTTTGCTAAATATCTTTGGACAATTCGCCAAGATATTATTTTACCTTCTTTTAAAGGAGGCAAAGGTCCCTCGAGCACATCACCCCTTAAAAGAGATATTACTCTTTCAGCGAAATTATCAAATTGACTATAATATTTAAATAGCTTTGAATAAAATGGTACTTCATTTAAATAGTGCACTAAAAGAGAAAATAATCTTAATGTTTCGCCAGAAGAATTAATAGGGACAGGAATTATAAATATCACTCCTAATTCTTTTAGGTGGCTAACATTATGATATTTCTTCTTCATAAATTTTTCAGCTGCCTTTAACCATTTATCTTTTAAAACTATCAAATTAATTTTTCTCTCCTCAAAATCTTCTGGTTTTAAATTTTTATAAGATTTTATAAATTCATTATTCATCCATTCACTTGTTTCTATAAATCTTAGGGCACTAAAAATTTCAAAAATATTTTCATTTTTTAAAAGATCTTCCACTCCCCTGTAGCCTAAAAATTTTATTATATTTTGAGGCGGCGTTTTTCTTAAAAAATTTTCAGCTACTTCTTTTTTAATAAAAAAACCATAAGAAACCTCAGCCAAGTCACTCACTTCTTTAATTAAAATATCACAACCTTTTCCTGTTTCAAAATCAGGTCTCCCTAAAAATTCATATAAATTTTTATCGGTGAAATGAAGATAATTAATTATTGCCTCAAAAAAATCTTCATAAAACGGCCAATTGCAAATGCCAAATTGACTAAGAAGCCTTTTAATTAAGACATTATTTTCTTCAACAATTTTTTCAATAATACCATTTTTTCCTGTAACTAAACTCATCTTTTTTTCAACATCTTCTATAACCTCTTTATCTACCCTTAAAATATTGGCAATTATTTCATACTCCCTTTGTGACAGCATAAAAAAATACTCTTACTAAAAAATTAATAACCCACTAAATTTTCTTTCTCCATTTCTATAGTGATGCCAGCGATTTGTGATGTTTTATCTAAAGTTATCACATCAGATATTTTAATTTTATAACCAAAGGCTGATACGGTAAAATAGAATTTACCGGGCGATATCAAAAAATTAAATTTCCCATCATTGGTCGTTACTTTAGTAGCCAGCAACTGCGATTTTAAAGCGTCAAATAATCTTACTGTGGCATAAGCTATAGGTTGTTTGCTTGATTTATCTATAATCTTTGCGTAACTCTTAAAGCCTTTAAAAGTGATTAGTGTTAATTTATTCATCACTTTTAAAGGCTTTAAGAGTTACGCAAAGATTATAGATAAATTAACACTAATCACTAAAACATATAAAATCAATATGCCGATATTTATTGCAGTTGGATAAAAATAGGTAAGTATTGCAGAAAACAACAAACCAATAATAGTTAAAGGCAGTGTTATCTTTCTTAAGAAACTGGTCACGGCTTCAAAAACAGAAATAAAAAGATGTTGTTTTTTAGTCTCGGTATTTGGCATAAGTGGTATATTTAGATTTAAGACTCCAGAAATAATATCGCGATTGCTTAAAATTCCTCCATAATAACTTATTTGACCTTCGTATTCAATTTTAATATTTGATGGAAATAAATACCCCTTTTTCTCAACCTTTATAATATATTTTTCATCTTCTTTACCCAATAAGGTAGGATCAATAATTAAAGAATATCTGCCAAAATTATCAGTAATAGTTACATCTTTTTGTTCATAAGTTTCTGAATTAATTAACCTAACAACTGCCCTGGAAATAGGTCTTAATGTTATCGCGTCAAAAACAACGCCCCATCTTCTTCGCTTTCTTCTCAAAAAAATACTAGGAGCAAAAAGAATAAAATCTATAATTCTCTGTTTTATTAAAATAAAATCAAAAATTGTTTTAAGCCAAACACTAACTGCCGATTCTGTGGCAACAAGAGGCAAAACATTAACAACGGCAATCGAGGCAGCGGTGGTTGAATTAATTTTTTGCGCTTTTGGAGTCAAGGCAATCTTTATTGGCTTTGAAATTGGTTTTGGAAGATTTTCTATTTTTTCAATGAGAGGTGCTAAATTTGATGGAATGGCTATTGGAGTCTCAGAAGGAAGAGACGTCACCACAACCAAACCAGTTGGTGTTGGAGATGAAATTTCGACGCCTCCGCTTCCACCAGGGATAGGTAAAGAAGGAGAAGGAACAGGAGTAGTCGGCATCGGGGTCGACGTCGGAGTTGGCATCGGAATTCCCTGAGTCAAGCCAACTAATTTAACTGTATCAATCTTGCCATTATCTCCATCGGAGACAATAGTTATTAATTTTTCAAAACTGCTACCTGCTGCACCAATCACAAGTGGTGACATTTCAAACTTTAAATTAATAGAATCTTTCGACGCTATAACCGAAGTCTTATAACCCCTATTTGAAGTAATATCGGAAGTAATATCAATTCCTTTGCTATCTGTAACTTTTGTTGACCAACATGTTTCATCGGCAATAACGCAAATACGGTCAGGTGAAGTTTTTACAATAAAGCTATCCTCTATCAAACCATCATTCTGAATCATCAATTCAAATATAGCATTTGACTTTCTGGTAGCTGTTCTTATCACAACTTGATTTTCTGCGTCAGAATTATAAATATCCTCTCCGATATTAAAAAAGCCGCTTATTATTACTCCGTCAGGTTGATAATTTGACGGTAAAGGTCCTCTTGTAGCAATAAGAATTGCCGTTAATTTAATAATATCTTTTTCTTTTGTTTCATTAGTGGTTGATTCAGAAACAGCCTCTATGAATACTGACATAGAATTGCCAAGAACCACATCAAGATCAGGAATA
>JBBIUM010000076.1:0-3267 GCA_037440245.1 Candidatus Yanofskyibacteriota bacterium
TTGCTCAGTATCCCGAAGCTGAAATAATAGAAGTTGACGATTATGTTTATTCTGTACCTCCCTTTCCAAATCCGGAATACGATTTGTGGGGTACGGAATTTGTTTTAGCTAAAGAAGATTTGTACCCCATAAGGACCTATAAATTTTTTGAGACCGGCGCCAAACCAGAACAATATCTTGATCCCTTGGCTTCATTTTTAGAAATAGCAGGAAAATTATCTATAAACGAACAAATTTGGTTTCAAATTTTAATGAAACCTGTTGGAGATAAATGGAAAGAGGCTGGAAAAAAATTCGTTGAGGAAATGATGGGCAGGAAGGAAATAAAAGATGGAAAAATGTACAAAATGATTTCACCGGGCGAAAAAGAAATATTGGAAGCAGTTGAAAATAATATAGCTAAATTAGGTTTTGAAGTTGTTTTAAGAGTTATTTATTTAGCCAAGAAAGAAAACTTTTTTAAACCAACAGCAGCGGCTATTATTGGAAGTTTTAAACAATTTGGTTCGTTAAATTTAAATAGTTTCAAACCTAATAAAAAAATTACCCCGTCTATTAATTATTTCTTTAAAAAGCAAAGAATTTTTAAAAGAAAAGTTAGACTTTTCAAAAATTATGTAAATCGCCACTTCCCATTTACTTCTAATGGAACCCAACTTTATGTTTTAAGCGTTGAAGAGCTTGCCACAATTTATCATCTTCCTTTAATTTCTGTTGAAGCGCCTGCTTTATCCAGAATTTATTCTAAAAAAGGCGAACCGCCTCCAACTTTACCAATTGCGCAATAAACTCCCAACCTTACCACTGGCGCATAAAAATTATAAAATTTTTAATAACTAATAAGGTATGGAAAATATAACACTAATTGGCGAAACCAACTTTAGAAATCAAAAAGTTAAATTCGGTATCAAAGAAGATGATAGACGCCGCCATATCTATATTATAGGAAAAACTGGAATGGGCAAGACAACTCTTTTAGAAAATCTTGCAATTTCTGACATTATAAACAGCAAAGGCGTTGCTATTGTTGACCCCCACGGAGAGTATGCGGAAAGGGTTTTAGATTTTGTGCCGCGTCATAGAATTAATGATGTTGTATTTTTCAATCCTGCCGATATTGCTTATCCAATTGCCTTCAATATTTTGGAACAAGTACCAAAAGAATTTAGACATTTAGTCGCTTCGGGTTTAATGGGTATTTTTAAAAAAATTTGGCCTGATGTTTGGTCGGCAAGAATGGAATATATTTTAAATAATGCTATTTTAGCCTTGCTTGAATATCCAAATTCTACTTTGTTAGCGGTGAATAGGATGCTGGCTAATAAAGATTTTAGGAAAAAAGTTGTTGAAAAAATTACCGATCCTGTTGTTAAATCTTTCTGGACGCAAGAATTTGCTAAATATACACAGAGATTAGAGTCAGAAGCAACAGCCGCCATCCAAAATAAAATTGGTCAATTCATTTCATCGCCAATTATAAGAAATATTATTGGTCAAGTAAAGTCAACAATCGATGTAAGAAAAATAATGGATGAAGGAAAAATTCTTATTATGAATTTATCTAAAGGAAAGATAGGCGAGGATAATAGTCGTTTATTAGGCGCTATGCTTATTACGAAGATTCAGATTGCGGCTATGTCCCGTGTTGATCTACCCGAAAAAGATAGACGCGATTTTTATCTTTATGTTGATGAATTTCAAAATTTTGCAACATCCTCTTTTGTTAATATTTTATCAGAAGCCAGAAAATATAGATTATCTTTAACATTAGCGCATCAATACATTGATCAAATGGAAGAATCGGTAAGAGACGCTATTTTTGGCAATGTCGGAACAATTATTTGTTTTAGAGTTGGAGCAAAAGATGCGGAATTTTTAGAAAAAGAATTTAGTCCTGAATTTACTGCCAATGATTTAGTTAATTTAGGCTTTGCCAATATTTATTTAAAGTTGATGATTGATGGAGTTGCTTCAAGGCCTTTTTCAGCCAGAACATTGCCGCCTTATCCTAAACCTGAAAATGTCTATACCGATACTATAATTCGTGTTTCGCGCGAGCGGTATACAACTCCGCAGGTAGAGATTGAAGAAAAAATTCAAAGATGGATGAATGAAGATAGCGAAAAAGAAACTAAAAAGATTGAGAAAGAAAAAGAAGAAAGTATTAAAGAACAAAAACTTTATGATGCGATTTGTTCAAACTGCGGCGCGCCTACCAAGACTATTTTTGAACCAGACGGCATTAGGCCGGTTTATTGCAAAAAATGTTTGAAAATAAAAAAAGAAGAGAGTTCAAAAAAAACGATTGCTCCTCAAAAAAAAGTTAATGAATCTCAAAGAAAACAACCTCTTTTTTCAGAAGAATATAAAGTAATTAGCGCTAATCAACCGCCAATATCTTTAAAATCTTTAACTAAAGATAAAATTCAACAATTTCATCCTAAAAAAGAAAAAGTCCAGCCAAATTTAGATGATGTTAAAAAAAGTTTAAAAGATTTCCTGGGCGATAAAGATGATAATGAATAATTTAGGCGCCCGCCCAAATTGGGCGGGCGCCTAAAGTTCAACCAATAAAAAACTTTTCATCATCTCTTATTTTTTATGATCTTTAACCTCTCTAACGCGTTCTATATACTCTCCAGTTTGAGTGTTTACTCTAATAATATCGCCAACCTCAATGAAGAGAGGAACAGTAACTTTAGCGCCTGACTCAAGTATTGCAGATTTAGTACCACCTTGAGCAGTATCTCCTTTAAAATTTGGTGAAGTTTCAACAACTTTTAAGTCAAGTTTAATGGGCAAATTTATATTTATAACATTTCCTCTGAATTTATAAGCTTCTACTATTAAATTTGGTGTTAAAAATTTTATTTGATTACCTAAATATTTTTCTTCTAGTTTAAATCTTAAAGCTGGATTAGTTGAATCGCAAAACCAGTATTCACCTTTATAATTATAGAGATATTTAATTTGCTGCTTTTCAATTTCTGCTTCTTCAAATTTGTCACCTTGATGAAAAACTTTAGTCAGAACATTTCCTGTTATTAAATTTCTAATTCGCGTTTCAATTGTTGCTTTTGCTTGAGCGTATCTTTGTTGTTTTGATTCCAACACTTGATAAGGTTGACCATCAAGCAAAAAGATTACGCCAGGTTTAAGCTCTAAATAAGAAAGCATACTTTTAAAATTAAATTTTAATTTATAATTTAAAATATAGAATAATAACATTTTCATTATAAAATTTATAAAAAATTTTTCAAACAGATG
>JBBIUM010000077.1:0-3195 GCA_037440245.1 Candidatus Yanofskyibacteriota bacterium
GCTAAATTCTTTAGGCAATAAAATAGAAGTATAAGAACCGTTTGCTCCTGTCACCAAATCAGTGATATCGTTATTTTCTTTATCAAGGTATTTAACAGCCCAGCAAGGAGCTCTAAGGCAAGCTATATTAGTGCCTTTTAAAACGAAAGAGTCGTTCTTATTACCGTCATTTTCTATTTTAATATTAAAAATAGCTTTCTCGCCTGGTTCAATACTTTGAGAAACCTCTTGATCAAGTCCGTTTTCAGAATAAATGTTATCGCCAATATATTCTTCAGCTGAATAATTTTTTGCCAGTAAATCTGGCTGATATCTCAAAAGTTCTGTGGTGGCACTAACCGAGTCTTTTTTATTCTCATCATAATAAGGATATGTTTTCAATAAAAAAGTAACTGATTTTAATTGAGAGACATCAACTTCTGCCTTAAGATAAAGAGAACCTTGAAGAGGTATTAATGGCGAAACCCAACCTTCGCTAGAAAAAACAGCATCGCTAATGTCAATCCAATCGCCATAAAGATAATAAAACTTAACTGGCTGATTGCAAGGAGTGATTGGGCAATAAATAATTGGTTCTGATTTAACCACGGCGCTGGCTGCGCTATTATTAGTTTCATTTTGCAATTCAATAAAATAAACACCTTTATTCTTTGGCTCAACCACGCTTGAAACTTTTTGATTTTCGGCATTCTCGTTATAAATATCATTACCCACCCATCCCAAAGAAGATTCTTCCCGAATCAAAGCATCAATTCTATAAGAAACCGGGCCGGGTTGAGTGCCCAAAGATGATATCAAAAATCCAATTGAATCTCTCAACTCGCCATTCTGATAAACATTTAAATAAAAAGAGTGCGTGGTAACTTCTGTAAAAGATGCGGGAATAGTAACTTCAACTCTATAATATCTAGTTTCGCCAACGCTTAATATTTGCGAAAGGCCATCATCACTTTGTATTCGATCAGTAATGTCAGAACCGCCGCTTAAACCTGTTTTGTATCTTATAAGATTAGTACTCCAGCAAGGAATGCCAATACAATTAATAACGCCGCCTGTTCCCTTTAGGACATAGGTAACATCAGAAGTTGTGGCTGTATAATCGTCTTCTAAGGCAATATGAAAAGTAAAAGATTCGCCAGCATAAGCATAACCGCTTTTTGACTGAACTTGTGGGTCAGAACTGTAGATATTATCGCCAGTATAACTACTTTCTGCTGCTGTTTTAATTTTTAAATCAGGCATGTGGTTACCGCTGGAAAAAGAAAAATTAAAAGATAATCCAAATAAAATAATAATAGCAAAAATTACTAAAGGACTAAAATAAAAAGTTTTTTTCATAATTCTCATAAGTTATAGTATAATAAAAGAAGTTGTTATAAAAGAAATTATTGTTTTTATTATAACACAATAAAAATGATATTCAAAATTTATTTTCGCGTTTTATTGACATTATAATAATTTTATGGTATGATTTTAAGTCTTAAAAAATTTATGTCCAAAACACTATCTTTTATAAAAATTTGCGCAATACCCTGCAAACAAAATAATTTTAGACCAAAATGCTTAGAAACCAAATCTTTATTTTTTTATCTCATTTTTTTAACACTGATATACTTTTCCTTTACAAATATCATCCCCTCAACTTCTTATTTCTCAACAATAACAAAAAATTTAATATTTGAGCTTACTAATAAAACACGAGTTGAGTATAATTTAAACCCCTTAAAATATAGCTTAAAACTAGAAGAAGCGTCAAAACTCAAAGCTGAGGATATGTTGAAAAATAACTATTTTAATCATTATAGTCCTACTGGCATATCGCCCTGGTATTGGTTTGATAAAGTGGGCTACAAATATTCTTATGCAGGAGAAAATTTAGCCATGGGTTTTATTGACGCGGAAACTCTACATAATGCCTGGCTAAATTCTCCTTTGCATAAAGCTAATATTTTAAATAAGAATTATACAGAATTTGGCACAGCTATTGTTAAAGGTGTAATAAATGGCAAAGAAACAACGATTGTGGTTGAACTATTCGCTAAACCCGCCATTCAAAAAAAATTAGTCAACAATTTGAAAACTTCTTTGAATAAAAAAAATCCAATAACTTCCAACGCCGCGCCGTCTTCCACGCGACCAATTCAATCCCCAACTTCAACCTTAACACCAGAATCAACGCCAACCTTAAGCGGAGAACTCCTTGAAGACAAAAATAATTTATTAAATGACGAAAAAGAAAAGGAAGAACAAAACGCTCTGGAAAAATATATTGACTTCCAGTCGCAAGAATTAACAGGAAAAATGATGCTGAGTTCTAATCTTAGAAACGGTAGTATTTTAGGCAATGTAAATAAAATTTTAATAATAATCTTCATTGGATTCTTAACATTTTTATTCTCAATGCTTTTAATAAATATTTTTGTTGAATTCAAAAATCAACATACAGATATAATTCTAGAAAGCGCTGTATTAATCTTTTTAATACTTTTAGCATTAGTACTTAATGCTCAAAATCACACAATAGAACTCTCTATTATACAAACAATATAAAATTAAAGCTTTTAAAACTTACAAAAAAATTTTTACTTTATAAATTACAGACTTTAATAAATTTTGTCTTAATTTTTATGGTTTTTAGAAAAAAAATAATCAGATTTTTAATTGTTTATTTTTCAATATTTATCATTCTTTTTTTAATATTCAATGGAAGAGCAATCTTTGCTCAATTTAAATACGCTCTAGGTCTTAATAAAGTGTCTAAAAATAATGAATTAAGACTGCCATTAAGCGAAAATATAGAAAAAAGTTCAATATTTATTTATATTCCTAAAATCAATGTTTTAGCGCCAATTATTTTAACGAACTCATTTAACGAGAAAGATATTCAAAAAGATTTAGAAAAAGGAGTGGTTCTCTATAAAAACACAGGTTATTTTGAGAAAGAAGGAAAACCAACAATTATAGGCCACAGTTCCGCTTTCCCATGGTATCACGGTAAATACGGTTCGGTATTTGCTCTTCTTAATAAATTAGAGAAAAATGACGAAGTTGTTATTTTGGAAAATGCTAAATCAGAAAATACTAAAATTCACAGATATAAAGTTAAAAATAAGGTTACTGCTTCCGTTAGGGATGTTAACAATTTAATAAAAAATGAAAAAAATGACGGCACTATTCTAATTTTAATTAGCTGCT
>JBBIUM010000078.1:0-3136 GCA_037440245.1 Candidatus Yanofskyibacteriota bacterium
TAATTATTAAATCTACCTCTAAAATATCACCACTTGATTCGTCAGCATTTTTAGCATACGCCCAAACAGTGATTTGACTTGCTGAGGTTGCATTTGAAATTTGTTCCATTGCAAATTCGTTTGTTCGGCCACTGATATTGCTCCAGATATAATCTGATGTATTTGGAATTAATGGTTCTTCAGCTTTATCATTTATTGTTTCATAATTTGGAGGATTGGGCGATGCCTTAAAATTTGAGTATTATTGTTTACTGAAATTGTATTATCAGAAAGGATTACTGTTCCATCAATATCAAAAGAGTCATCTAATTTGACTATAGAATTTGAGTTTAAAGATACTGTTCCTGTGGCATAAATAGGCCCTGTTATTATAAGCGTTGCATTTGTATTTAAAGTTAGATTTCCATTTATTCTTTTTGGCCCTAAATAATTTATTCCGCTGTTATAAGATATATTTCCATTTATGATTCCTCCACTTTCAGCTTTTTGAATCAAATAATTTCTGTTAAATTCTGGTAGGGGAATTGGTTGACTTCCAGTTGCAGATTGCCCGCGAGCGCAATTTGAGGGAGAAATTGTTTGTACCGCAAAAGCATCTTCACTAATATAGCTATTAGAATAACATAAGATAGATGAATTTGAATAAACATTTCCAAAAATTATAGCATTTGAATTTAATTCTATCCCCCCAAAACCAGATTGAGCTCCATATCTAAAAGATGAAAAACCAGGAGATTTCGTGGCTGTGGCTTTAAGTGTTCTTTTGAATTTATAATTTTGTTTATTAGGAATATAACCGGTTGATTCTATAATTTTTTCATTACCTAAATCAATGATTGAAACTTCATAAGATCCCTCTCCCAACAAAATTTCTTCTGTTGTGCCTGTCCAGCCAGTATTTTGATTTAACTCAAAAATTGCTCTATTAATTCCAGATTCAGCTAGAGCAAAAACTTTTTCAAGTTCTGTTTCTCTATAATATAAAAAAACATTTAATCCATTTAAACTAAAGTAATTTACGGATAAAATTAAAGACATTAAAAGCAAAATGATTACTACCCCCACCATTATTTGTCCATTTTTTTGTTGTAAAATGTTTTTAATTTTTATCATTTTATCTTAATCCATTTCTAAAATTATTTCTATTAAATTTGCATCTTTGGGATTTGAAGTATTATAAATAAATGATAAATTTTTAATTTTGTTGCTAACTAAAAATGTGCCTGATTTTCTTGATGAATATAAAGATGCTGAAATTTTTTTATAAAGTGAAATTGGAGGAGTTGAAGTATTTGTATAAAAAACAATAGTATCATAGCTTCCTGGCAAAATATTTTTGGAATCATCAATGCTTCTTAACTGCAAAATCAATGTTGTGGTATTTGTTGTAAATATAGTTGAGTCTATTGAAGTTGTAGCAACAATTAATTGAGTTTGTTTGATATTATTTTTAAGCTGTTCAATAATTTCGGAATGATTTCTTTTTATAATTGATGAATAAAGACTTTTAGGGAAAATTGTGCCATATTCTTTGTATATATTAAATATTGTTATAATTCCAATACTTAAAATTGTAAATAAAGATAAGGTAAGTATCGTTTCAATTAATGTAAATCCGCTGTTTCCTTTTTTTAAATTATATTTTTTCATTGATTTTTATAAATAACAGAATCAATTTGATAAGAAGATGTGGAATTGTTTTGTTGCCATTCTACTTTAACTATAATATGAGTTAAAGAACTTGTTGATAAATAATCTTCTCTAAATATTGTACCTTTACCTTGGGGCAAATTTAATAATTCATTATCATCAAAAGTGCTTGTTCCATTTGGCGGCAAATTTGAAAAATTAGTTTTTTTTAATTCTTCTGTTTTAGATAAAGCAATTTTGCTTGCAATAATATTAAGCTTCATTATTTTTACTGTTCTTTCAAAATAAAATACTTGAAGCATTATTGATAAAATTATTACTAAAAGGCTTGTGGTTATAAGCGCCTCTATCAAAGAAAAGCCTCTATTTTTAAGAAGAAATTGTTTGAACGGATGCATATATTAATTGAATTGTAGCTAGCGCTATAAATCCGACTATTACGCCTAATACAATCATAAGAACTGGTTCAACTAATTTAGAGAAATTATTTAAAAAATTATCTATTTCTTTTTCTAAAAAACCAGAAAGTTGTTTAAATATATTCGATATCTGGCCAGTTTCTTCGCCAACACTAATTACTTGTTCTATAATAGGGGGATAGAGATTTTTAAATTGGCGGATTGCTTCAGATAATTGTTTTCCTTCTATAATTTTTGATGACATAATAATAAGAGATTCGCTATAATAAGTTGAAGATATTGTTTTTGATGTTATTTCAAGAGCTTTTGGTGTAGGGATGCCGGAATTTAAAAGAGATGAAAATGTTCTTATAAATTGTACTGTATTTATTTTTTGAGTTAAATCTTTGATAATTGGAAGTTTAAGCCAAAGCCAGTCAAAAAATCTTTTTCCACTTTTTGTTTTTGCCCAAATAAAAATAAATAAAATTATAAAAAATAATCCTCCTAAAATATAAGTAATATTATTTGTTGTAAAATGAATGACGCTAATTAAAATTTTTGTTGTTGTTGGAGTTTTAACCTTTAATGATTCGTAAACTTTTAATATTTTAGGGAATACAAAAAATACAATAAATACAGTTACTAAAATCATTATTGATACAATAATTATTGGATAAGTTATTGCTCCTTTTATTTTAGAGCGGAATTCAGAAGTTTTTTTAAGTTCTTCGGCAATTGTTTCAAGAACTTCTTCTAGATTTCCTGCAGATTCTCCGGCTTTTACCATATTCACAAAAAGATCGTCAAAAACATGAGGATATTTTGCCATTGCATCAGAAATATTGGTTCCAGAATTTATATCATTTAAAATTTCTAATAATATTTTTTTAAGCATTTTATTTTTTGATTGTTCTGCTAAAAGATTGATGCCTTTAGTTATAGAAACTCCTGTTTTTAACATTAAAGATAGATAATAAGCCAAAAACATTTTATCTTCCAAGCTAACTTTTTTATATAAAGATTTTATGCTAAACATATTATTCTTTTGTTGCTCTAATTACTTCTTCAATTGATGTTATGCCCAA
>JBBIUM010000079.1:0-1696 GCA_037440245.1 Candidatus Yanofskyibacteriota bacterium
CTTTTGATTTTTAATTTTAGGTCTCTCACTTATTATTCTGACGCCTGCTGCATCTAATTTTTCTATAAATTTTTGATTTTGTTTATCACTAAAAAATTCTAAAATGGAATTAGAAATTTTCGGCCCAAAATCCTCAATTTGTTGCAAGTCTTCGGTACTTTTATTTTTGAAGTATTTAATTAAATCTGATGGCTTTTTAATGTGCGCTTCGGCAATAATTTTTTTGGCAAGATTAAATGCATTTTCCTCTCCAAGATGCAAAATACCCAAGGCATATAAAAATCTTTCTAGTGGTATATTCTTACTTGCTTCTATAGATTTCATTATATTTTCTGCTGATTTTTCCCCAAATCTTTCCAAGACCTCAATATCGCCTTTATCTAAAAAAAATATATCGGAAGCATCAGAAATTAAACCCTCTTCATTAAATTTATCTAAGATTTTAGGACCTAAACCCACAATATCAAAAGCTTTTTTAGAGACAAAATGATAGAGACTTTCCTGCTTTTTAGCCCGACAATTTTTATTGGGACAGCGAATGATTACGCCTCCTTCATCTTTAACAACTTTTGTTCCGCAAATTGGACAACTTTTCGGCATGTGAAAATTTTTTTCCTGGCCGGTTCGTAAACCTTTAACAATCTCTCTTACTTCCGGAATAACATCGCCAGCGCGTCCCACAATAACAGTATCACCTAATTTCACTCCTAATCTTTTTATTTCATCTTCATTGTGCAAGGTAGCATGCCGAATAGTAACGCCCCCTAAACTAACAGGTTCTAAAATTGCCACAGGAGTTAATGCCCCTGTCCTACCAACTTGAACAATTATATTTTTTATTTTTGTCGTTGTCTCTTTTGGCGAAAATTTATAAGCAATAGCGCCGCGCGGAGCCTTACCAACAACGCCTAATTTTCTAAATATAGCATTATCATTAATGATTACAACAACGCCGTCTATTTCATATTCTAATTTATTCCTATTTTTATTATCCTCCCAATAATTTCTAAATTCAAAAACTTCTTTTAAAGATTGACAAAATTTATTATGTTTATTTGTCTTAAATCCCAAACAATGCAAAATTTTATGCTCTTCCTCATGTGTTTTTTGTCCAAGGTCGGTAACGATAGCGTAAACAAAAGAATCAAGATGACGAGACGCTGTAACTTTTGGATCAAGTTGTCTAACCGAGCCAGCGGCAATATTTCTCGGATTAGCAAAAGGCATCTCGCCTTTTTTTGTTCTCTCGCGGTTAATTTTTTCAAATTCAGCTTTTGACATAAAAACTTCCCCCCTAACTTCTAATCTCCCCTCGTATATTTTGCGAATTTTATCAATTAAATGCCCTAATTGTTCCCTCTTTAAATTCTTCTCTACTTCTTCAAACTCAAGCAATTTTAATGGGATTGCTTCTATGGTTTTTAAATTATTAGTAACATCTTCGCCGATAATGCCGTTACCTCTTGTTGCGCCAATTTTAAATATTCCTGATTCATAAACTAGTTCTATAGCCAAGCCATCAATTTTTAGTTCACAATAATATTCAAAATCTTGATTTGTTTCTAAAAATTTTTTATTTCTCTTTTCCCAATCCCTAACATCTTCTTCTGAAAAAGCATCATTGAAAGAAAGCATTGGCATCGAATGTTTATACTTTTTAAATTCCTTAAGCGGTTCGCCACCAACTCTCTGAGTT
>JBBIUM010000079.1:1731-3038 GCA_037440245.1 Candidatus Yanofskyibacteriota bacterium
GCTCTTTTTTTAAAGAATCCCAGGCAGTATCAGAAATTTCAGGTTTATCTAAAACATGATAAAGATAACGGTGATAATCAATCACCTTTCTTAATTTTTCTATTCTTTTTTTTGCTTCTTCTTTTGATAAAGACATGGGCTTAAAACAAATTTAAAATTCAAATTTGCTAAATTACCTTTTGTGATTTTAACTTATCTAATAACTTATCTAATATTAGAAATTCCATTATTGAACAGCAGCTCCAGAACCAAAAACATAACCAGATTTTAGGACTTCTACATAACCTCTAAGCTCTGGCAAATCAGCAAATTGAAAATTTATGCGATTATTAGGGAGGTTGCGTGAAATTATAAATTGAGCGTATGGCGGTTTTACTACAATATCCAAATTGCTACAATTATCATTGGCTGATTGGCAATAAATCTTAACCTTTGGATTAACTAAGATCTCGTCAATTAAAACATCTTGGGTTTTATCATAGTTATTATTATCATTGCAATCAGCAAAAATGCCGTATTTTAATAGCTTAATATTTTCTAGAGGCTGGAAAAAATGAATACCATAACCTTTAACTTCTTTATTAGAAGGACATTGAAAAACCTGAGCAGCAAGACCTAAATTTTGAACTCTTCTAATATTTGAAACAAGCAACTGTATTTCATTTTCTAAAGTATATCTTTTTTGTGAAGACCTATAAGCTGAAATAACAATCATTGAAAGAAAACCGATAACAGTTATTGTGACTATAACTTCTACCAAAGTAAAACTTTTTTTATTTTTCATAAATCATATTTTAAAATACTTAAATAAAAAGAAATAATTTTTTCAGCAAAAAATAAAGCCAATAAAGCGCCACTTATTAAGAAAGGGCCAAAAGGCAACTTCTCGCCAAATTTTTTTCTTTTCATTATTAATAATATTATAGCAAAAATTCCTCCGCCTATAAATGCTATAATAAGCGCAACCAATGCTTCTTGCCAGCTTAAAAAGAGACCAATGAAAAGACCAATTAAAACGTCGCCCCAGCCAATCCATTTCTCATTTGATATAATAACCAAAGCTAAAAATAATCCCGAACTGATTGCCACCGAAAATATCATATCCTCAAAATTTTTTTCATTTAAAAAAATGGAAATCAAATTATATAGTCCCGAAATAACGATAGCTAAAAAAATAACAATGTCGGGAATTAAATAATATTTCAAATCAAAAATAAATAAAATTAATAAAAAACAGACGGCAATAAAATAATAGATTAATGTAATAATATTCGTTGCGCCGAATTTTAAAAAAAGCAAAAAAAATA
>JBBIUM010000080.1:0-2872 GCA_037440245.1 Candidatus Yanofskyibacteriota bacterium
TGAATTTTATAGCTTTGAGTTTGGGGTTTGATTTAGAATAATTTAGATTTTATTTAGGGGTTTAGTATTTTATATCAATAGTAAAAGTATAATTAAATTACTTATGCTATCAGAATTTCGTCAAGATATTATTTCTGGAGCCTGGATTGTCGTTGTCCCAAACCGAAGAGGACGGCCTCATCAGTTTAAAAAAGAAAGAGAAAGAATTATTGTGCCAGAAAAAGACTGCCCTTTTGAAAATCCTCAAAAATCAGGCAATCCACCGCCACTTTTAATTTTTTCAAAACCAAAAAGCAACGATTGGTTTTTGCAAGTTATTCCAAATAAATTTCCAATTTTTGAAAAATTTGGAGAATGTTTAACGGAGAAAAAAATAGGACCTTACAAAATGATAGCTGGTATTGGCGCTCATGAAGTTTTGATAACACGTGACCATAATCGTCATTTTGCGCTACTTGAAAAGGACGAACTTGAATTAGTTTTTAAAGCTTATAAAGAAAGATACCTCGCTCTTTCAAAAGAATACTGCATAAACTATATTTTAATAATTCATAATCACGGTGAAAAAGCAGGCGCTTCAATCTTTCATCCTCATTCTCAAATATTTGGCATTTCTATTATTCCACCTGATGTTAATTCCAGTCTTGTCGGCTCAAGTAATTATTATCATAAAAATGGCCAATGTGCGCATTGCAAAGTTATTGAATACGAATCAAAAAACGGCCTCAGAACAATTTTTGAAAACAAAAACTTTATAGTTTTTTGTCCCTTTGCCCCAAGATTTAATTATGAAATAAGAATTTTTCCCAAATTTCATTCGCCCAATTTTGAGAAAACCACAAATAGCCAACTCAAAGAACTTGCCGAAGCATTTAAAGAAGCGCTTTATCGTTTATATAAAAACGCTGGCGATCCAGATTACAACTTTTTTATCCATACGGCGCCAGTTTCAAGCGAACATATAGAACATTACCACTGGCATATAGAAATTTTGCCACGGATATCAGAACAAGCGGGGTTAGAAATTGGAACTGGCATTGAAGTTATAACTATCCCTCCAGAAGAATCAGCAAAAGTATTAAGACAATAATTTTATCTTAAAAACTTTTAAATATTTGAGGGCAATCGCCAAAGTAAAAATAAATTTTTAAATATGATTTTTGAAATAATAAACTTATTGGGACAATGGATAATAAATGTTATAAAGACACTGGGTTATAAAGGTGTCTTTATTTTAATGCTGTTAGAAAGCGCTGCCGTACCAATACCCTCAGAAATTATAATGCCTTTTGCCGGTTCTTTAATTTCTAAAGGTATTTTTAACTTTTGGTTAATTGTTTCTGTGGGAGTAATGGGTAATTTGGTAGGTTCTATACTTCTTTATTTTATTGGTAAAACTGGCGGCCGATATTTTTTAGAAAAATACGGAAAATACCTTCTTATTCATCAACGCCATCTAAAAATTGCTGATGATTGGTTTTATAAACATGGCGATAAGGCTATATTTTTTGGCAGAATTTTACCGATTATTAGAACATTTATTTCATTACCAGCAGGTGTTTCTAAAACAAATTTCGGTAAATTTTGCTTTTATACAATATTAGGCTGTATTCCCTGGAACATCTTCCTAACTTTTTTTGGTCTTAAATTAGGCGAAAATTGGCAACAAGTAGAGCGCTATTTTAGAAAATTTGATATAATAATATTATCAACAGGACTTGTTGTTATAGTGATTTATATTATTAAAAATTATATTATTAAAAATTATTATAAAAATAATAGAGGGATAAATAAATAATAATGTTTAACTCTTTATTCAGGAAAAATAAAAAACAAAAAACCAAAAAATCCAAAATAATAATTGCTAATTGGAAGATGAATCCTCAATCTTTATTAGAAGCAAAACTATTGGTTAAAACAATTGCAATGACCAAAAGCAGACATAAAAAAATTATATTACCTCCTTTTATTTGGTTAAGGGAATTAATAAAAATTACTAGAAAAAAAATCATATTTGGCGCTCAAAATTGTTTTTGGGAAGAAAAAGGACCTTATACCGGAGAAATCTCGGCAACAATGATAAAAAATTCAGGTTGCCACTATGTTCTCTTAGGCCATTCCGAAAGAAAAAAATATTTTAATGAAGATTATGACATTGTAAATATGAAAATGAAGGTGGCTCTAAAGTCAGGCTTAAAAATAATTCTCTGCATTGGCGAAAAAGAAAAAAATTCTGAAATAAGCCATCAGGAAATTAAAGAACAAATTGAAAAAGCTTTTAACAAAATAACTAAAGAAAATGTAAAAAAAATTATTATTGCCTATGAACCTTCTTGGGCTATTAGCAGCGGCAATCCCAACGATCCCGAAAACACACCGGATACTCCTCAAAATGCTGCGACCAACGCAATTTTTATAAAAAAATTGCTTGTCAAAAAATATGGTAATTCTATTTTAAATGATATTAAGGTTTTATATGGTGGTTCTCTAAATAGTAAAAATGCCGAGGAATTTTTAAAAGAAGAAACTATTGATGGCTTGCTTATTGGTGGCGCTAGTTTAATTCCCGAAGAAATTACTAAGATATTATCTTATTATTAAATTATTAAAAATGAACCATCTCTTTTTCTTCTCTTAGTTCTTTCTTCTAAAAAACTTTAAAATTTCCTTTTGATTTAAATTAAATTTACTTGTTTCTATTAAATCTAAAGTTTTAATTATTTAATTTAAGGAATCTCTAAGACAAACAAATTTTTACTATCTTTATTCTTTAGCTACCTCATTGACTTCTTTTTTATGAAAGAGGCAATTCTTTACAAAAAAATAAAAAAAGATTTAATTCAGTGTTTGGCTTGTAATCATTATTGTCTTA
>JBBIUM010000081.1:0-2809 GCA_037440245.1 Candidatus Yanofskyibacteriota bacterium
GCTCTGCGCCGCCCACCAACTCCTCGGTCAAAAACCAGAAAGTGAAATTCTGGTGCCCTTGGCAGGAATCGAACCTGCATCTAAGGCTTAGGACGCCTCTATTCTATCCATTGAACTACAAGGGCTCTACTAATTTTAAGTATAAATCAATCTAAGTAAAATTAAGTAACAAAAAAGTAACAAAATAAACCTCTGTTAAGTCCAAAATTAATAAAATCCAATTGTTCCAAAATCAAAATTGTTCTAAAGGAAATATATAATTTAAAACTTAAAGCTCAAAAACGCAAAAATTTAAAGATTTGGATTAGCATGCCGATTTATCTCTAAAAACAATTATTAGAGTTTTTAGTAGAATATAGATATCTAATTTTAGGGACCAGTTTTCCATATAGTAAGTATCAAGTTTTATTTCTTCTTCAAATGGTAAATCAGAGGAACCGCTAATTTGTGCTAAGCCAGTGATGCCCGGTTTTATATTTAAAACTTTTTTATGATGACTTTTATATTGGGCAATTTCATCTGGTTGATGAGGTCGAGGACCAACTAAAGACATTTCTCCTTTTAAAACATTGATAAGTTGTGGCAATTCATCAATTCTCGTTTTTCGTATAAATCTGCCGACTTTTGTTACTCTGGGATCATTTTTTATTTTAAATAATGGACCATCTCTTCTTTCATTTAAATGTTTTAATTGTGGTTTTATACTTTCCGCATTTTTAATCATAGATCTAAATTTCCAAAGCAAAAATTGTTTACCTTGACTGATTCTTTTTAGCTTTACAAAAACAGGGCCTTCGCTATCAAGTTTAATTGCAATAGCAACAATAAGAAATAGAGGAATAAGAAGGATTAATAAAATTATTGAACTAAAAATATCAATTAATCTTTTATTTATTTTACCCCAGCCATCTAATGGCGTTTTTTTAATTTCTATTATAGGTATGCCTGTTGAAATATCCATTTCAATATTTGTTGTTAATGCTTGAAAAAGATTAGGAACCATTTTAAAAACTATTCTATTTTCTTGACAAAAATTATAAATATTTAAAAGAGATTCTTTGGCCAAATCTGGATCGGCAACTATAATTTCGTCAACAATAGTTTCGTCAAGGATAGATTTGAGATGTTCAATATCTGGTTTAAGTATTCTTTTAACCACAATATAACCCAAATCTTTATTAGTTTCAAAAGTATTAGATAATTGTTTTGTTAGTTTTTCATTTCCTAGAAGAAGAACTCTATTAATTCCAAAATTTGATTTTGTTAAAAAATAATGTTGAATAATTTGGACGATTAAACGTCCAATATTGACATAAATAATTGCAAATAGCCAAGCGGCTAAAATAATAAAACGAGAATTAAAAAACTCCCCTCTTAAAAATATATAGATAATTATTGAAAGAATGCTTGCTGAAACAGCAATAGCTATTTGAAAGGCCTTGCTGAGTCCGTAGCCATTAGTTTTCATTGAGTAGAGTCCTAAAATTGCAAAGACAATTAAAGAAAAAAGGCTTACAGTTATAACTAAGCCTAGGTATTTTTCAAAAGGCATTGATAATTCAAATAAGACCGGTCGGATATTACTTAGCCATTTAGAGGTTCTTAAATAATAAGCAGAGATGCCAGCTAAAATCATCATTAAAAAATCAACTGGTGCTAAAATTGAATTAAAAATAAGTTGGGATTTTGTCATAATTTTTAATCTTTCTTTTTTAAATTGTAGACAGATTTCGATTTTTTATCAAGATTTTAGTTTAATTAGAAATTTTTAAAAAAATTTTGATATTTATTGTTTTACATTCATTTAAGATAATTTTAATAGTTAAAGATCTTTTATTTTAAAATTAAAACTTCCGCATATTTCACGCCAAATTTTAAAGCTTCTTCTTTGGTAGGAAACCAAATATCTATCTTATTGTTATTTTTAGGAGCCATCCTATCTTCTACTACAAAAATTTTGTCTCCAAATATTTCAGGTATTTGGATTTTCGTTCCGAAAGAAAGTGAGTTGGCGGCTACAATCCCATTTCTTGTTATCGTCCCTATGGCTGTAATAAATGGCGTGGTGTCAGTTTCCTCAGGAGTTGAAGAATAAGCAGTAATGATCATTTTTCTTTTAGCTTTAATATTTCGCGGGACAGAACGGTTAACTATAAAAACCTTATCAATTAAATAGTTAAAATTATTTAAGTTAGTCTGAGTCTGAGTATTATCAGCTATATTATTATCAGCTATAAAATTATAACTTTTGCTAAAGGCTAAATGAGGTAGCAATGAATAATATAGAAAAATTGTAAAAGCTAGAATATTTAACAAAGAACTTATGCTTGAAATGCTTTTGTTAGTTAATTGTTTTATTTGATTTATTAACTTCATAGAGGGTATTAAGGATTATTTTGAATGAAATTTTATAAAATTAAATAAAAAACCCCTTTACAAAGGGATTTTTTATTTATAGCATATTTTCAAGATTTGTCAATTATTGATATAAGATGAATACATTTTATTGACGGTTGCCTATATTGGAATTAGAATAAAGTAATTAAGGCATTTAAGTCTCTGAAATGTTAAATTAATGTTTTAAAAAGTATTTTTAGGACGGTTAGCTCAGCGGCAGAGCGTCTCGTTTACACCGAGAAGGCCGCAGGTTCAAATCCTGCACCGTCCATCAAACTGGAAACTGCGGGTTTTGAGTGGCTTCGCCGGCCTGCCTGCTCTATTTCGCGAAGAAACGGCAGAAGCGGATTCCGTGCCCGTCAGGAGATTGAATAAAAAATTCGCGTATTTTCAATTAAAGACCGTAATTCAT
>JBBIUM010000082.1:0-2795 GCA_037440245.1 Candidatus Yanofskyibacteriota bacterium
CGAATGTATCTTCATCAATTCTATTAGCTTAGTAATCTTTTATCAAATTTTCAATAATTTTGTTATTATTTTCTTCAGTTAAATTTATAACTTTTTTAATGCTCTCTTTCGCTTGTTCTGGAACTCGATCTAAAACTTTATTTAAAACTTCTTGATGACGCGCATTTAATTCATCCATTTTTAAAACAAGTTCGCTAGCATTCTTATTTTTAACCTGCAAGCTGTCAACTAAATCATTTGCTTTATTAATCTCATTTTCATAATTTTTTTCCGCTTCTTTTAAGGCCTCTGACTTATCTCCTTCAGTTTCAGCCAAAACTCTCAATTCTTCAAATCTTTCCGCAGCAACTCTTAACGCATGTTCTGCCTTATTTTTAGAGGTAATTAGAATTATTGACCTAATTTTATCAACCAATTTATCTAAAAAATACCAAGGACTAGTTGGTAAAAGTCCTGCTGAGACAGTAGGGAAAGGGTTCGGCGCTGGCGAAATAATTAAATCGCTGGAATTAACATTATCAACGTTTTCTTCTTGCGCTGAAACAAAGAAGCTAATACTTAATAATATAAAGATTAAAACAAAAACTAAAAATTTACTCTTATTCATAATGAAGTCTCCTTTCTTAATTAATTTCTTAATAATAAAGTCAAAAGATTACATTGTTATATTGAATAATCTCTAATATAGATAATAATGAAAATGGAATAAAAAGTCAAAGCTCGCGTATTCAACATTCTAAAATCTAACCGAAAGGATATTGGTTCTGCAATTTAATTGTAAAAGTGCTTATTGCATTATACAAGATTATACAAGGTCGAACCTCAAAAGAAATTAAAACTAATTTCGGTTAGAAAATATATTGTTCAACTAGAAGTCATTTCGGTTAGATAATTAAATTGCTTGACGCAGCTCGAAACTATCTTTGATAATTTTAAAAAACCATTTTATTATTTTAAAAACAGAGTTAAAATAAATAGTGGATGTAAAGTAAATTATGATTAGAAAAAATATTTGGTCAAAATTAAGAATTTTTTTATCAAAATACAAAGATAAAATTTTTATTATCGTCATTATTCTAATTGCCATTTTTTTTAGATTTTATAAAATTAGCCAAATCCCGCCCGGACTTTATCCTGATGAGGCGATAAATGGAACTGATGCTTTAAATGCTTTAGAAAATAATAATTTTCAAGTTTTTTATCAAAATAATAATGGACGAGAAGGGTTATTTATTAATTTAGTAGCTGTTGCTTTCAAAATTTTTGGAGAACATGTCTGGACAATAAGAATCGTTAGTGCTTTCTTTGGGGGTTTAACAATTTTAGGGTTGTATCTTTTAACTAAAGAGATTTTTACTAAAAAAATTGCTTTATTTTCGAGTTTTTTATTAGCCATTTCTTTTTGGCATGTAAATTTTAGCCGAATCGGATTCCGAGCAATATTGGTACCATTTTTTATAGTTTTTGCTTTTTATTATTTATTTTTAGCTTTTAATTCAAGAAGGGCTAAACATTATCTGATAGCGGGGATAATTTTTGGATTAGGATTTTATAGCTATATAGCCCTCAGATTTGTCTATATAATTTTACTATTTTTGATAGGATTAAAATTTTTAGAATACTGGCATAATATTTCATTCAAAAACGCCAAAAAACCTGGAAAAATTAATTTTAACTGGTGGTGGAATATTTTCTACAAAAAAGATGGCTGGTGGAAAATTGATATTTTATTTATCGTAATTATTTTAGTTGCCCTGCCTTTGGAAATTTATTTTATTAAAAATCCTCAAGATTTCTTTGGCAGATCGGCACAAGTTTCAATTTTTTCCCAAAAAAATATATTTTTGGCTCTTGCTAAAAGCACGGCTTTAACTTTGGGGATGTTTAATTTTTATGGAGACGCAAATTGGCGCCACAATTATTCTGGCTTACCACAACTCTTCTGGCCTATTGGCATTTTATTTTTAATAGGCGCCATTTTAGTCATTCACAAAATATTTCTTAATTATAAACAAAATAAAATTCTCTTGCCAAATTATTCATTCTTAATTCTCGGCTTTTTTATAATGCTTTTACCTTCTATTTTAACTTACGAAGGAGTGCCTCATGCATTAAGAACTATTGGTTCCATTCCTTTTGTTTTTATTTTTTCTGGAATCGGTCTTGATTTTATTTATAAAAAATTAAAAATAATAAATTTAAAATATTTAAACTTGATGTTAATTATATTTCTTATTTTTATAATGGTTGTTGAGTACAATAAATATTTTATAAAGTGGGCGAAGCGCGATGAGGTTGCCAATGCTTTTAGCCAAAATTTAGTAAATATTGGCTATTATTTAAACACTGAAAATCTTAATCTTAAATATTATATTATCACAAATATGAACGGAGTTTTAGTTGATAATTTACCAATGCCAGTTCAAACAATAAAATTTATAACTTATAGAAACTCAAGAAATATTATTTATCTCAGGCCAGAAAATTTTGATAATCTTCTTTCAAAAAATCAGTTAATGGTAGGCGACCAAGTAATTCCTTTAATTGAAGATAGTAATATATTTAAGAAACTAAAATCAAAATACCCCCAAGGCAACCTTATTAAAAAAGACAAATTTAGCGTATTTATTATTTATTATTAAATAAATAATTTGTAATCTCTAGGAAGATGAATTTGGTAACAAAATGACTAAACCCTTAAACCCTTATTAATCCAAGTTGTTTCAAAATCTAAACTAAACAAAACTCAAAATGAAACCAAAAAAACTCAATACCATTAGCGACCACAACAGTTT
>JBBIUM010000083.1:0-2625 GCA_037440245.1 Candidatus Yanofskyibacteriota bacterium
AAATTAGGAATTAAAATTTTAACAGAAGAACAATTTCTTAAAATACTTGATTAAATTTATGATTTCAAAGGAAGAAGTAAAAAATATAGCCGATTTAGCCAGGATCAGATTAAGCAATGAAGAAATTGAGGGCTATCAAAAAGACTTATCTGAAATTTTGAATTATGTTAATAAAATTTCGGAAGTAGACACTTCAAAAATTGAGCCGCTTTATAATATTAGCGGCGCCATTAATAATTTTCACAGTGACGAGCCTTATCATTTTAATTTTGAGGATAAGGCAAAAAATAGAGAAAAATTTTTATCGCAGGCGCCGCAACGCGAAGGCGATTATTTTAAAGTTAAAAAAATTTTGTAATAAATTTGTGTTAAGAAATTTAACTATCAATCAAATAAATCGTTTGCTAAAAAGACGAGAGGCAAGCGCCGTTGAGATAACAAAAGATTACTTAAAGCGAGCAAAGGATTTAAATAAAAGGATTAACGCTATTATAACTTTAATGGAAGATTATGCTTTAACGCAAGCAAAAGAGGTTGATAAACTGCTTGATAATGATATTGAAATTAGCCCTTTAGCCGGAGTGCCTTTAGCCGTTAAGGACAACATTTTAATTGAAGGCGAAAAATGCACCGCGGCATCAAAAATTTTAGAAAATTATATTGCTACTTATGATGCAACGGTAATTAAAAAATTAAAAGAGCTAAAAGTTATTTTTTTAAACAAGACAAATCTTGATGAATTTGCGATGGGTTCTTCAACGGAAAATTCTTTTTTTGGTCCGACAAAAAATCCTTTTGACGAGACAAGGGTTCCGGGCGGTTCTTCCGGCGGTTCGGCAGCGGCAGTGGCTTTAGATATGGCAGTTTGCGCTCTAGGTTCTGATACTGGTGGTTCTATTAGACAGCCAGCTGCTTTTTGCGGCATTGTTGGTTTAAAACCAACCTATGGCCGCGTTTCTAGATATGGTTTGATTGCTATGGCTTCTTCGCTTGATCAAATTGGCCCGTTAACAAAAAACGTTGAAGATGCTGAAATTTTGTTTAAAGCCATAGCCGGCAAAGATAAATTTGATTCAACGACAGTTGATGAAGATATTGTTTTAAAAAATCAAAGAAAAATAATATCAATTAAAGATTTAAAAATAGGGGTGCCAAAAGAATATTTTGGTAAAGGATTAGACGCTGATATAGAAAAATTAATCAAAGAAAAAATAAAAGAGCTGGAAATGATGGGTGCGAAAGTAAAGGAAATAAGTTTGCCATACAGCAGTTATGCTTTAGCAGTTTACTATTTATTAATGCCAGCCGAGGTAAGCGCAAATTTAGCGCGTTTTGATGGCATTAGATATGGTTTTTCAAAAATTTGCGATAAAAAGAGTGACGATATGAGTATTAAGGATATTTATTTTTCTTCTAGGACAGAAGGATTTGGAAATGAAACAAGAAGGAGGATTATGTTAGGCACTTACGTTCTTTCTCGTGGTTATTATGATGCTTACTATTTAAAAGCATTAAGAATGAGAAATTTAATTAAAAGGGATTTTGATAAAGCATTTGATGATATTGATTTAATTATAACTCCAACCACGCCAACGCCGCCATTTAAGATTGGAGAAAAAATTAATGATCCCTTAAAAATGTATTTAGAAGATATCTATACAGTTCCGGTAAATATTGCTGGTTTGCCGGCAATGTCTTTGCCTATCGGTTTTGTTGAAAGAGATGGTAATAAATTGCCAGTAGGATTGCAAATTATTGCACCACCTTTTTGCGAGAATTTATTTTTTGAAATTGGAAAGATTATTGAGAAATTATAAAAATTATTTATTTTATAATTTTTATATCTTATGGAAGATTTGTTTTTAAGACTTTATAACAATGCAGTAGATTTTTTTAATTCGTCCGAATGGCAGCATTTTAAATATACTGTCAAAATAATTTCTGGCACAGTTATTGCATTATGTAGTATTGGTATTATTATTTTAATAAAGAAAATAGCCGAGGTTATTAAAACTTTTGATGTGTTTGGGAAAGTTAATTTAAAGCCAGAAATGGAAAAAATGAATATTAGTCAGGAATCTTCTGAGATAACGAAAGCCTGGCAAAGAATAAATGAGTATATTAATTCTGAAAATGAAAGTGATTGGAAAATTGCTATTATAGAAGCTGATCAAATTTTAGATAACATTTTAACGAAAGCAAATTTTCCAGGTAAGACATTTACGGAAAAGTTAAACCAAATAAATGCCGCTGAGTTTCCAAATATCAATGAAATTTTATACGCTCATAAGATTAGAAATAATATTGTCCATGAAAAGAATTTTAAATTAGTAAAAGACGAAGCCAAAAAAATTATTGATATTTATAAAAAGACCTTGGAGGATTTGAATGCTTTCTAAAAATTTATTGCATATTTTTTTGAATTTATTATAATCAAAGATAATTTCCTTAGAGATTTTTTAAAAATCTCTAATGGCATAAAGTTCTTTTAAAAAAGGAGGGAAAATAATGAAAAACTTTAAAGAAGAAGAAGTTGAACTTACTCCTTGTGAACGAGCGCTACTTAATGAGTTAAAAGAAAAAGGACACTGTGATATAAAAGAATTGTCAATTTTCTTAAAGAAA
>JBBIUM010000084.1:0-2544 GCA_037440245.1 Candidatus Yanofskyibacteriota bacterium
AAAATTATAAATTTTAATTTTTCATTTTGATTTTTGACTTTTGTATTTTGGATTTCTGGTTTGAGTTTTGAGTTTTTAATGTTCATTTTAATTTTAGCTTTATATCTTAATCTTCATACCTTAATCTTGGTTTATTTGGCTAATAACTTAATGGCTCCTAAAGGATTTTTTGAATTAAAAATAAAACTTTGCGCCGATAAAACATTGACACCAACTTTTTTTAGTAATTTTGCAGTTTTATCATTAATGCCACCATCGGCTCCTATTTTAATTTTAACATTTTTGAATATTTCGTGAAAATTTTTTATCTTATATAAAACACTTTCTTGAAAATCTTGCCCGCTAAAGCCAGGATTAACCGTCAAAAATAAAACATAATGTATTTCATTGATAAACGGTCTTAAAACACCAACTTCTGTCGCAGGATTTATCGCAATTCCAACTTTTATTTTATGCTTTTTTATTTTTTTAATTAAATTTTTAATTCTCTGTTCCTCATTAAAGCCTAGAAATGCTTCCCAATGAAAAATAATTCTTTTAATTTTTGGCACTTTAAGCCATTTCTCGATAACTCTATCGGGATTCTTCACCATTAAATGAAGTTCAAAAAAAATTCGACGATATAATTTTACAACCCGGGAAATCATACTGGGATTGTTTAAACTTATATTGGGCACAAATTTCCCATCCATTATATCTAACTGAATGAATTTGGCATAGGGTTCTATAAATCTCAATTTTTGCTCTAATTCGGTTTTTGTTTTAGCGATAATAGCAGGGATAACTTTAACCATAAATCTAATAAACTCAAACTCTAAGCCAAATACAATAATTTTGAAAATTTAAAATGACTTTTAAGAATTTAAATTCTGGAATCAATTTTATTAATTCTGCGAATATGTCTTTCTTCATTGCTAAATGGAATTTCAAGCCAAAGCTTTATTGCTTTTTGCGCTTCTTCAATAGTTATAAAGCCAGCGCCAAGAGACAATATATTTGCATTATTATGCTCGCGCGATAATTTTATAATTTCTTCTGGGCCACCATAGAAAACTGCGGCGCGAACACCTTTAATTCTGTTTGCCGCCATTGCTTCACCTTGGCCGCTAAAACCAAAAATAATGCCGCGCGAGTTTTGAAGATTTAAAGAAACAGATCTCGCCACTGGAATAACCCAGTCAGGATAATCATCTTCCTCATCGTAAATAAAATTGCCTAAATCTTTAACATCATATCCTAGATTTTTTAAAAAATTCTTAATGTTCTCTTTTAAATAAAAACCGCGATGGTCGGTACCTAAATAAATTATCATATACTATTAATTTTAAACCAAACAATTATTAGAGACTAACAAGCTGATAAGTTATAATTTTAAACTTACAAATCCAAAAATCCATAACTTGTAAATTCATTAACTTAAAAATTAAAGGCAATATTTTAAATTTTACATTCTAACTTCTAAAGATTTTGTCCTGCTTTAATAACATGCTCCACTAAAGTATTTGAATAGCCCCATTCATTATCATACCACGATAATATTTTTACTAAATTACCGCCAATAACTTTTGTAAAAGACAAATCAACAATTGCAGCATGAATATCGCCAATAATATCAGCAGAGACAATCGGCTCCTCAACAACCTTCAAAATACCCTTCCATCTTTTCTCTTTTGCCGCTTTTTTAAAGATATTATTTATTTCTTCAACATTAGTTTGTTTTTTGGCAACAAAAGTAAAATCGGCAATGGAACCACAAATAGTGGGAACTCTCATGGCAATGCCATCAAAAACTCCTTCAATATCTTTAATAACTCTAGCAACAGAAATTGCCGCACCAGTTGTAGAAGGCACAATATTGTAAGCTGCCGCTCTTCCTCTACGCCAATCCTTACTATCTGGACCATCAACTATCCTTTGGGTTGCAGTATAAGCGTGAATAGTGTTTAAAAAAGCTTTTTCTACGCCAACAGTTTCCGACATAATTGCAGCAATTGGCGCCACTGCATTTGTCGTGCAAGAGCCATTCGAAGAAATTACACAAGATTTAAATTCAGTTTCATTAATACCTAGCAAAATTGTTTTGCCAATGCCTTCACTATCCTTGGCAGGAGCAGAAATAACAACTTTTTTAGCGCCAGCTTTAATATGGGCAGAAGCTTTTTCGAAACTTTCAAAAAATCCTGTTGACTCAACAACAACATCTATATTTAAATCTTTCCAGGGCAAAAGCGCTGGATCTTTTTCTTGTAAAAACTTTATTTTTTTATCTTCCACTATCATTAATTTTTTTTCTTCATCAATCTTAATTTTTTTATCATAAATCCGGTATACTGTATCATATTTTAAAAGATAGGCTAAATTGGCTAAATCGCCTAAATCATTGATAGCAATCACTTCTACTTCTTTCCTTTTAAAAGCCAATCTAAAAAATGTCCGACCAATTCTGCCAAAACCATTAATCGCAATTTTCATAAAAACCTCCTTATAAAAATTATACTCGATTCATTCTTCTAATACCACCCATGGTCGGCGGTCATGTTTTTG
>JBBIUM010000085.1:0-2537 GCA_037440245.1 Candidatus Yanofskyibacteriota bacterium
AAATTTATTTAATAAAATTGAGTATAAATCCTTCGGATAATTTAAAATTTCTTCATTACCCAATCCCAGCAAACCGCCTTCCGCAACCCAAAGAGGATCGCCATGGCCAACAACTAAAATTCTTTTATTCTGATATTTTTTCTCTAATTCTAAAAGAAAAGACATCATTCTTTTCTTGACATCAGTCAAACTTTCGCCTTCGGGCGCTGCCTCACTAAATTCTTTCAACTTATCACCATTATAATAATTTTTATGCTCCTTAATTGCTTTGCCGCTAAATATACCAACATTATATTCGCGCAATCTCTCATCATAAATTACCGGCGTCTTAACAATTTCTGAAACAATCGTAGCAGTTTCTTTGGCGCGTACTAAATCAGAGGAAAAAATTAAATCAACGCCACCCTTCTTTTTCAAAACATTAGCGGCTTCCTTAATTTGTCTTTTACCTTTTTTAGTCAATCGAGAAATCATTGCTGGATTTTTAAACTCTAACCAACCAGTATTTAAATCTTCTAAAATATGATCTGCTTCGCCATGTCTTAAAAAATAATATTTATTGCCAGAACCATAAGATTTATTTTTTAATTCTTCAATACTTCCAATGCATTCATAAAAACCACAATTTTGGCATTGCCAAATGGGAATTGGCGCTCCCCAATATCTTTCCCTCGAAATTGCCCAATCCCTTAAATCCTTTAACCAATCGCCAAATCTCCCTTCTTTTATATATTCAGGCACCCAATTAATCTTCTTGCTATTTTCAATCATTTTATTCTTAATTTTTGTCATTTTTATAAACCACGAAGATTTGGCATAATAAAGGAGCGGCGAACCGCAGCGCCAACAAAAAGGATAATCGTGTTCATAAAGCTCGGTTTGATAAAGCAAATTTCTTTTTTTCAAATCCTCTATAATTAACTTATCTGCTTCTTTAATAAATAATCCTTTACCGGGAACATCGGCAATAATTCTTCCTTCCAAATCAACGCCAAAGACAGTCGATAAATTATATTTGACTCCAAGTTGATAATCTTCCTCGCCAAATGCCGGCGCAATATGAACAATACCAGTCCCATCTTCTGTTGAAACAAAATCAGCGGGATAAACCTTAAAATCATTTTGTTGATATTTATCAATTTGATACAATGGTTCATAAATTAAATGAATTAACGATTCTCCTTTAAACTCATCAATAATTTCATATTCTTCTTTTACAACTCCTAACCGTGATTTCGCCAAAATTAAATTTTCGCCATTCGATTTAATCCTAACCTTAACATAATCAATAAAAACTCCAACTGCTAAAGCAACATTAGCCGGCAACGTCCAAGGGGTTGTTGTCCAAACTAAAATAAAAGTATTATTCGCATTTTTTATTTTAAATTTTATATAAACAGAATTTTCCCTAACTTTCTTATAACCTTGAGCTATTTCATGAGAAGAAAGTGTTGTTTCGCAATGAGGACAATGCGGCACAACTTTATATTTTTTTTCTAAAAGTTTTTTATTCCAAATTTGTTTTAAAATCCACCAAAGCGTCTCAATATATTTTGTTGTGCAAGTAATATAAGCGTTTTTTAAATCAATCCAATAACCTATTCTTTTGGTAAAAATTTCCCATTCTTTGATATAGGTAAAAATATTTTTTTTACATTCTTCAATAAATCTTTTAATGCCAAAAGAGTTTTCAATCTCGCGTTTATTTTTTATATTTAATTTCTTCTCGACTTCCATCTCTGTTGGTAAACCATGCGTATCCCAACCCGCTTTTCTTTCAACCAAAAATCCCTGCATTGATTTAAAACGAAGAATTATATCTTTAAAGCTTCGAGACAAAATATGATGAATACCCGGCAACCCATTAGCATAAGGCGGCCCTTCATAAAATCTAAACC
Source organism: Candidatus Yanofskyibacteriota bacterium (assembly GCA_037440245.1). Lineage (GTDB taxonomy): Bacteria > Patescibacteriota > Minisyncoccia > JBBIUM01 > JBBIUM01 > JBBIUM01. The sequence goes on from JBBIUM010000085.1 coordinate 1,899, forward strand.
TTTTCGCTTTGGCACGATTTTTCAAAGATTTCTCAAAAATTTTATTTTCTTCCCAAAAATTAAGAATTTCTTCTTCTATTTTTGGCAAATCAAATTTGTCAAACATATTTCAACAAATAAATTTTTTTAAAGATAACTTCTTTAAAGAAGTTATCTTTAGAATCAAATTTTTAAAAAATTTTAGATTTTTTATTAAATCAAAAATAGAATTTCAAAATGGTTATAATAATTTAGTATAATAAAAAAAACATTTTAATCAATGACTTGAATTAAACGGTCTAAAATTTAACCGAAAAGGTATGAGTTAAACAATATAAGAAGTATTAAAAAGAGGTATCAAAGCGAATTTTATTTTTATCAACACTTATCTCACGATCGTGAGATAAGTGTTGATAAAAGAGATTGAAAAATGTCTATAGTTTTATTGAGTTATTTTTCAGAATTAAACCAAAAATAAATGTTTCTTTTACAAATTAGAATGATTATAATCACCGTAGAAATTGAAAGTCTTGTCAGGCTCTTGTCAGACCGAACTCCTTACGAGAAAATTACGAGAAAATATTAGAGCAGTATAAGAAAAAGCCAGAATTATTCATTATAAAGCTCAAAGCGCAAACTTTAGACATCTGAATTTTAATA
>JBBIUM010000086.1:0-2494 GCA_037440245.1 Candidatus Yanofskyibacteriota bacterium
ATATTAAATCTGCTTTTATTTCATCTTCTTTAAAAAAAAGCGAAAAAAATAAAAATCCGCAGAATAATTCCACTAAGGGATATTGAACCGGAATTTTAGCCTTGCAAGAAGAACATCTGCCAGCTAAAAAAATATAACTGAAAATCGGAATAAGCTCAAACCATGATAAAATTTTCCCGCAATTATCGCAAGAAGAACGACCCGTAATTTTTTCTTTCTTTAGAGTGCGCGAAATAACAACATTCAAAAAACTACCAACAATTGCTCCTAAAACAAAAATAAAAAAATACATCATAAATTAGTTCGTTTTTATATTTGATTCTATACCAAAGGCGAATAGAAAACAACCTCTTAATCTAATCTTCCTTTCCGCTTTTCAACAAATTCAAATTTAATACTCCATCTCCAGTAAATTTAACTTTGAATCTCTGACATTTTATCAACACTTATACCACGATCGTGATATAAGTGTTGATAAATATAAATTAAAACTAAATTAAATCTTCATTTAATATTTTGAAAAATTGAACAAATTTTAAAATAGAATTTCTCTTTAAATATTTTATAAACTCTATCGGCAATGGCGAAGGACCAATCCAAACACTTTTTTGTAACATTTTAAACCCTATTAAGCCCAATCTCATTATTAAAGAATCTCTCTTCTTTCTAAATTTTTGGAATATCAAAAATAATGATAATCTTTTTCTCTCTATCAATTTTTCTATCAAATAATTGTTTATATTTATTAATACGATTTTTAATTAATTTTAAATATTCTATCTCTCTTTGAGTAATAAACCATTTATGTTTTTCACTTTTCACAAATCCTCTATTTTTCAACCTCCACAATATCGTTCTCCAACTTGCATCTTTTATCTTCGCCAAATATTTTTTCTTTTTAAGAATCGCTGATCACCTTCATCAGGAAAACCATGAAGTTTCTTTCTTAATAATCTATAATCTATAATCTATAATTCAATTCGGAGGAATTTAAAAATTCTAATAAAAGATTGGTAAGGCTCATAAATTTATTTTTAATTTATGTTTATAAAAAGAAATTATACTAAACTCATTAGAAATATCAACACTTACTTTACGATTGAGATATAAATGTTGATAAAATTAAGTAGAGGAAAATCTTTTTGGACAAATCTTTTAGAAATATTAACTAGAAATATCAACATTTATCTCACGATCGTGAGATAAATGTTGATAAAATTTTAGTGACTTTTTAGTGACTAATAGTTTATGGACAAAAGATTGATAAAAATAAAAAGGTCACAAGAAATGTGACCTTTTTATTTTAAAACTAGCTTATTACGGCATTACGTCATAAACAGGATCGTCACCAAAGCCCGCAGAACATCCACCGCTCGCAGTAGTGAAATCTTGATCAGTATTTAAAGCATTATGCGATCCATCTTCTAACGTGGCGCCAAGGTGATACTTACCATCTCCGTCAATACAATATCCATAAGAAGCACCTGTTGAAGGATCTTTTGGCTCTGATGGTATATATGCAGGCGCTAAATTAGCTAAAGCTGCAGGATAAGTACTGCTGGCATCATAATAAAGCTCTAACGCTAACTGAAGCTGTTTCACATCAGCAATTCTTTTTGCATCTCTACCTTTTTGTCTGGCGCTTGATAAAGAAATAAGAACTATTGTTGCCAAAATGCCAATAATAGCAATAACAACTAACAACTCTATTAAAGTAAAACCTTTATGCTTTTTCATATTTTTTCTTAAAATTATAATTATAAATTTAAATCAGTGATCACTGATTTTCCTGATAGAGATCAGGATTTTTATCGACCAAAAATTATATCAATCAATACTATATTCTATATTCTATTAAAATTCTATCTTTTTCTCTTTCTTAGTCGCACTAACAGATGACGATAAATCATATATTGCTTCCCTATCTGAGCCGCTAAACGAGTTTTTAAGGCAACCATCGTTTACAAGATCGGCATCATTTTTTAACGCCGGATGATCTTTATTTTCTAATTTGGCGCCAAGATGATAATCTCTTTGCTCAGCATTAACGCAATACCTATAAAAATAATCTTTATTATTTAAAGGGTCTTTTGGCTCTGCTATCAGAAGTCTTTCAGCTATTAATTCGCTTAAAGAATTTGGATATTTACCGCCGTGCGAAGTATTATAAATATCCAGCGCTTTCACAATTTCTTGCAACTCTGCAATTCTTTTAACATCACGGCCTTTTTCGCGCGCTCTGCTTAACAAAATTGAAATACCCGCGGCTAACACCCCAATAATTACAATAACGACTAACAATTCTAATAATGTAAAAGATTTTTTTGATTCCATAACTTAAAATGAACCACTACCTATATTATATATCGGAAGCAAAACAGCCGCAACTAAACCGCCAACCACGATACCCATAACCACAATAAGTATAGGCTCTATCAATTGGGTCATATTATTGGTCATTCTTTCAAGTTCTTTATTATAAAATTTAGCAATA
>JBBIUM010000087.1:0-281 GCA_037440245.1 Candidatus Yanofskyibacteriota bacterium
AATTCAGAAATTACTAAAATTAAAATTAGAGAAGAAGATTTATTAAAAAATCGAATTACCTTAACCGAAGGTCGAGCGGCTAAAAAAATAATAATCAATATTAACCATTTCGTTAGTGAAGAAGAAATAATACAACTAGTTAAATAGTGCAGCTCAATTAATTATTTTTTACAAAATTAATAAAATTTAAATTAAACAATAAATAAATATATGTCAAAAATCATTAATAATATTAATAAAACAATTCTTTTTTCTTTAATATTTTTAATTAGCACCTTTCT
>JBBIUM010000087.1:291-2463 GCA_037440245.1 Candidatus Yanofskyibacteriota bacterium
AGCAAATTCATCAACTATAGCAAACGCTCAATCAAATAATACAACAGAAGTGAAAATCTTGCCTTCAAGCCCTTTTTATTTCTTGAAAGAATTATCAAGAGGAATTCAGATGTTTTTTACTTTCAACCCTATTAAAAAAGCTGAAATAGAAACAAAATTTTCTGATGAAAAGTTAAATGAGGCTTTGATTGTGATCAAAAAAGAACCGGAAAACCAAAAAGCAATTGAAAAGGCATTTAATAACTATCAAAAGGCGCAAAAGAGACTAGCTCAAAAAATAGAAAAACTAAAAGAAAGTTCTCAGAATCCTAAAGTTGACGAGCTTTTGGCTAAAGTTACCGAAAAAGCCATTTTACATCAAATAAAACTTGATGAATTAAAAACGCTGAAGCCAACAGGGTTGCCGCTGCCGGTTTCGGCTCCTATCTCTGTTTTACCTTCTATTATCTCAAAGGATACACCAGAAAAGTTTGTTAAAAAAATCGAACAAGCTACAGAGGAACTTCCTTATGAGTTAAAAGAGATAAAAGCCATAGAAATACTTAATAGAGTAGAAACGCAAGTTGCCGAGCCAGCGAAGCCGGTTATTGCCCAAGTTAAAGAAAAGTTAGAAGAAAAAGTCATTACTAAAATTGCCGAATCTCCTCTAGTTCCCATTCTTCCTAAAGTTCAACAAATTCCTGCGGCTCCGGAAGCAAAATTAAAAATTTTAGAAGAATTGGTGATAAAAGCGCCAAAAGTTCTGCCTCAAAAAGTAACTTTAGAAGAAATTCAAACAAATCTTTCAAGCGGTATTAAGAGTACGCAAATTATAATTAATAAATATCCTCAATGCGGCCTAATTCAGTGTTTTAAATATGATCCTGTCTGCGGTGTTGACGGTAAAACTTATGCTTGTGGTGAAAAAGACGCCGAAGCTTGCGGAGTCAAAGTGGCTTATAAAGGAGAGTGTAAAAAAGGATGTATGCCCAGGCCAGCTTGTTTAGATGCGAACCCACCCTGCAAGCTACCAGAACCAGTTAATGGCTTATGGTGTCCGCCAGCGCCAGAGATTATTTCCTTTTCCATAGTACCTTCAATAAGCGAAGGCGGTTGGACAATGTACAAGGATGGCGCTAAAGCGGTTTTAATTGCTAAAAATATTAAAAGCGCGACTGTAATAGTTGTCTTTTCTGGAACAGACATAAACAATCCTACAAAATTAGGAGAAATGGTTAAGGTAGCTGAAGGCAGATGGGAATTGGCGCTTCCTAAATTTTTATTGGTGACAAATTTTTGGGCAGAAGCAACGAAGTTAGATAATTCAATTATTAAAAGCAAAAACTTAGGCAATGTAGGATATGAGGAATAAAAAAGAGATGAAGGAATTGAATAATTAATTAAATTGTATATTTTTAGCCTCTTAATCGACTTTTTAAAAGAAAAAATAGAATAGTTTTATTTAAATCTTTAATGATTCTTTTGTTAATGATTCTTTTGATTGATTCTTCTTGCTGGTAAATTTGATTTGTTCTTTTTGACGATTATTTATTTTGATTATTTATTAGTTTAAAGCAATTAATTACAAATTATGATTTATGAGACAAAAAATTTCGAGCATTTAATTGGCATTCCAGGGTTAAGTGATAACCTATTAAAAAATCATTTCGCTCTTTATAAAGGATACATTGATAATACTAACAGACTTATTGAAGAATTGAAGACATTATTTGATAATGGGGAAAGTAGCACTCTAAAATATGGAGAATTACAACGCAGATTTGGTTGGGAATTCAACGGAATGAGACTACATGAGTATTACTTTGAAAACCTTACCAAAGAAGAAAGAAGTCTCGATGAAAATTCAGATTTTTATAAAAAAATTATTGAAAGTTATGGAAGTTATGAAAACTGGCAGAAATTTTTTAAGGCAGTTGGGACAATAAGAGGAATTGGTTGGGTAGTGCTTTATTATGATAAAATTGCTGATAAATTATTTAATGTCTGGATTGATGAACACAGCACCGGACATTTTACTGGCAGTAGTCCACTTCTAGTGATGGATGTTTTTGAACATGCCTATTTACTTGATTACGGAATTAAAAAAGCCGATTATATAGAAAATTTTTTCAAAATAATTGATTGGCATATAGTGCTGAAACGATTTAATGCCGTAAAAAAGTAGGAGAGTGG
>JBBIUM010000088.1:0-2414 GCA_037440245.1 Candidatus Yanofskyibacteriota bacterium
AAATTAAATGAAAATTGAAAATAATGTTTTGAGGTTTTAGATTGTGGTTTTAGGTTTTTATTTATTGATATTGGCAAGAACTGCCGTTAAGTAGCTACATTAAATAAAAAATAATTATCAAAAAAAATTTGAAATTTTCTAGGATGGAAAAGAAGATTTAAGTAGCCTTACCTTTGTTTATTTAGTCTTAGATAATGTTTTAATACATTGTGTGGAAGCTTTTATGTGTTTGCCTGATGCCAATTTAACCCACTGGATATTGGGATATTTTCTTTTTTTAGAAGTTGGGTTATAATGACCTCTGAGCAATTTTCTAGTATACTGTATTGTTGAACTTTTTTTGCATAAAGGACAAATCATATATTTATTTTTAGATTTTAAAAATTAAAAGGATAAAAAAGGATAAAATGAATATTTTATATTTTATTTAATAATAATATTTTTTAAAGAAAAAGCAAGCTTTTTAATTTTATCTTAGCGTTGCGCTTCCTAAAATATTTTATGGAATTTATCTTCTTTTTAATCCAAATAGGAGTTTTAATTTTTTCAATAGTTTTACATGAAATCTCTCATGGCTATGCAGCTTTTAGATATGGCGACCCAACTGCTAAAATTTTAGGCAGATTAACCCTGAATCCTCTTAAACATCTGGATTTAATAGGGTCCGTGATTCTCCCATTGCTTTTATTTCTATTATCAGGCGGGAAGTTTGTTTTTGGTTGGGCAAAGCCAGTGCCTTTTAATCCCTATAATCTTAAAAATCAAAAATGGGGGCCGGCGCTTGTTGGTTTCGCCGGTCCCGCGGCAAATTTTACTATTGCTTTGTTTTTTGGTTTGGCTATAAGATTTATTCCAATGTTTGATATTTATTCTTTTAAAATTATTGAATTTTTTGGTTATGTTGTTTTAATCAATCTCGTTTTAGGAGTTTTTAATTTATTTCCTATACCGCCTCTTGATGGTTCTAAAATCCTTTATTCAATTTTGCCTTATTCCGTCTTTGGTTTTATTGAATTATTAGAACGTTATAGTTTAATAATTTTTATATTTTTTCTGTTGTTTGGCCTTAATTTTGTGTTTCTAATTGCCCAAATTCTATTTAAATTGATTACCGGTACACCAATTTAAACTTAACTTTGAGGGTGATTGCCAAGCAATAATAAAGACTTAAAGCACAAACTTAAATACAACATAAAAACTTAAATCTTAAAACACAAAACCCTAAAACTAATTTTCAATTTTCCCGCCACAGGCGCATCCAGCCTTGATGGACAATTTCTATTAAATTGCTAATTTCAATTTCTGCCGAATAAAAAACTTAAAACTCAAACCAGGAAATCTAAAATGCAAAAATCAAAAATCAAAATGAAAGATTAAAATTTATGATTTTTTAAATTTCCAAGGGTTAATAATGTAAGTTTTACGCTTTGAGCTTTGCACTTACTTTAAACATTTGAATTTTAATATTGTTTAGAATTGAGGATTTCGGATTTAGGATTTACATCAGTTGTGGTTTTGAGTTTTATTTGGTTTGGATTTTAATAAGAGGTTTTTAGTTACTGAAGCAGTTGGTATAATAATAGAGTGTTGGAGAGGAGACAGCTTAATTTAGTAAAAATAAAAGAGTAAATATTTTTATGAACAGTGAATCTTGGAATTTTTCAATTGATTCAACGAATGAGTCAATGAAAAAGCAAAAAAAAATTGAGAAGAAGACTTTAATTGTTTTTTCCGCCGCCTCTTTTTTAAATGATTTTGGTTCGGATATGATAACTTCTATCTGGCCTATTTTTGTTACTAAATTTTTAGGAGCGCCGGTAGCTTTTTTGGGATTTTTAGATGGTCTTGGCGATGCTTTAGTCTCAATTTCTCAAGCTGTTTCAGGAGTTTTATCGGATAAAATTAGAAAAAGGAAAATATTTATTTGGTTTGGTTATCTCTGTGCAGCGCTGGGACGATTTGGATATCTTTTAGCAAAAACTTACAGCCATCTTATTCCAGCATAAATTTTAGATAGACTTGGCAAGCTTCGCGATGCACCCAGAGACGCCTATCTTTCGCAAGTAACTCTTAAAACTCATCGTGGTAAATATTTTGGAATTTTACATGGAATGGATTCTTTAGGAGCCATTTGTGGCATTCTTTTGGCTTTTATTCTTTTTCCCTTAATTGGTTATAAAAATTTGATTCTCGTCGCTGTTTTTCCTTCTTTTCTCGCTGTATTTTTAATATTTTTCCTTATTTCGGAAATTAGAGAGAAAGATGAACAAAATGCAGAAATTGTAATTATAAAAAATCATTATGGAAAATCCTATCTTTGGTTTTTAATAATTAGCGCAATTTTTGGAGCTGGCTTTTTCACTTATTCTCTTTTACTTTTAGCGGCTAATTCTCTAGGATTTAAAGAATCATCC
>JBBIUM010000089.1:0-2382 GCA_037440245.1 Candidatus Yanofskyibacteriota bacterium
AAATGGAAATCACCCCAGAAGAATTTATTAAATTTAGAGAAGTAATTAAAAAGTGGATGCTAGAAGAAAAAAGACAGTTTTTTTTAATTAAAAAATAAATAACTAATTTGCTTATATAAAAATCTTGGTATTACTATTTAATAAACACTTACAGATTTATTTTAACAATGAAGAGAATCTTTTTATTATTTTTCTTTACTTCTTTTTTAAGTTCTACTGCTTATGGAAGTAGCTTTATAGAAAAAGGGGTTCGCTTCTTAAGAAACCAAAAAAGATTTATTATTCAAGATTACAATATTGAAGCAACTTTTATTAAAGATAAAATTTATTTTAATACTTTAGTCCATTTAAAATGCAGTGCTGTAGAAACAACTAATACTTATTTTATTTTAGGAAAAAGATATAAATTAAAAAAAGTTTTGCTTGAAGATGAAAGTTTAACTTTTCATAAAATTGATTTAGGCTTACCAGCAGTTGCTTACTGGGTTTATTTTCCTTATAAAATAACTTTAGATGAAAAAATAACTTTACAATTTATTTATGAGGTAAAGAATACAGAAAACATTTTTGTTGCTTCTATTTATGATTTTTTTTATCCGCTGCATTATTTAAATAATTTTTATAATGCAGAATTAAAATTTGTTTTACCGCAAGATAAAAAAATAATTCTATATGCCGGGAGTTTTTATCTTTATGATTGGAAGGGCGTAGATGTATTGTTGGAAGTCGCGCAAAAATTAAATGCAGAGAATTGGTTGTTTGTTTTGGTTGGCGGCAATGCGAAAGAAATTAAAGAAATTCAAAATAAATATCAGTTAGAAAATATTCTATTAGTTGGCCATCAGCCTCAAAATGAAATTCCTATTTATCTTAAAGCCGCTGATATTTTAGTTCTTCCAAATAAAAAAGGATTTGAAGCGTCTGAAAAGTATACTTCTCCCCTCAAGCTTTTTGAATATATGGCTTCTGGCAGGCCTATTGTGGCAAGCGATTTGCCCTCAATCAGAGAAATTCTAAATGAAAATAACGCTGTTTTGGTTGAACCAAATAATGCCAAGGCCTTAGCCGAAGGGATTAAAAAGGTCTTATCTAACCCCGAATTAGTTGATAAAATTTCCCAAAAAGCTTATGAAGATGTTAAAAATTATACTTGGGGGAAGAGAGTTAGCCAAATTTTAAAATGGATAGATAGGCAGAATCGGGTCCTTTAGTGTCAAAAGCTCATTTAAGTTGACATCTGGATTTATTTCGAATATCATCGAAATGATAGCAGTTTTAACTAAATAAATCGAAAATATGAGTAAAAGAAGTAATTTGGCGGGAAATTTTGTTCCCAAAAGCCAGAATAATATTATAAAATTTACCCAAAAAGAGCTTGCCGGGCAATTTAGTTTTTCATTAAGCACGGTTTTTAATGCCTTAAAAACCTTAAGAAACGCCAATATTATAAAAGTTACTGGCCGCTTTTTTATTTTGGAAGATTATAAAAAATTATTATATCTTTGGGCTTCTGTAAGAAATCTAAAAAAGGATATTTACTATTCTGCTTTCATTGAAGGAAATGTTGATAAAATTGAAGGAAATATTATTCCTGGGGCATTTTTTGGTCTTTATAGCGGATTTAAATTTTTGTATAAGCCAAGCGAAAAGCGATCAATTCCATCAGAGTATGACCATATTTACATTTACTTAGAAAAAGAAAAACTACCGTTTTTATTAGAAAGGATAAAAATAAAAGAAAAAAAATCCACTTATCCAAATTTTTTTGTAATAGAACCGGATAAATGGTTTAGTGAATATCCTCAACCAATACCTGAACAAATTTTCGTAGACATTTGGAATGCTCCGGAATGGTATGCCAAAGATTTTATTAAAGTATTAGAAGAGGAAATTTTATAAACTTTATGGAGTTTTGGCATAGCGCATTTGTTGATAAAAGTTTTTATACTTTCTAATCTTTAAGAAAAGAATATGATTTTGTTTTGATTGGCGGCTGGGCGGTTTTTCTTTACACCAAAACAATAAAGTCCAAAGATATTGATATTATTGTGGAGCCAGAAATTTTAAGTAAATTGAAAACAAAATTTGAGGTTATAAAAAATGAACGGCTTAAAAAATATGAAATCAAAATGGACGGCTTTGATATTGATATCTATGTGCCGTTCTGGTCAGAATTGGGCCTACCCCCTGATTTTATTCTTGAAAACACCATATCTCTTGAAGGTTTTTCTGTTACTAAAAAAGAAATTCTTTTGATTTTAAAAATTTTCACTTATAAGCAAAGAAAGGGGAGTCTTAAGGGCAAAAAGGATAAGTTAGATATAGTTAGTTTACTCTATCACGACCATATTAACCTTGAAAAGTTTAAAGAGATTATTAAAA
>JBBIUM010000090.1:0-2324 GCA_037440245.1 Candidatus Yanofskyibacteriota bacterium
GCTTAATAACAATGCTTCTTTTCGGTTCTTCGCCAACGCTTTCTGTGGTTATATCGGGAACGGTGGCTAATTTTAAATGAATTATTTTTCTTTCGTAGGACGGCATAGGATCTAAAGTTATTGATTTTTTGTTTTGCAAAACCTCTCTAACTAAATCTTTTAATCCTTCTTCAATTTCTTTAATGCGTTTCTTTCTATAATTATTTATGTCTAAAACAAAATTGGGGCAATCTTTTACTTCTTTTCTAACAAGAATTTTAATAAGATGCTGAAAGGCGTCCATTGTTTTACCTTTACTGCCTATTAGCAACTTGGCATCGTCAATAAAAATATTAAAAAAATTAAAATCATTTGTTTCTTCAAAAGAAACAAAATAATCAGAAAAGTCCATTAAATTCAAAATTTTTCTTATTATTTCTAAAATTAAATTTTTTTGCGCTTCTTCCATAGAACCGCTGGCAAACTTCCTAACACCAAAGAGCGTTAGCAAAGTTTGATTAGAATTAGATTTAATAAATTTTTTATTTATTTAATAAGTTTAAAGATTCTTTATGATATTTTATATTTTAAATTGATTTTTATTTTTAATATAATAAACTTTTAATTTCTTTTGTTTAACATAAGTTGTTGAATAATATAAACAATATTAAAAATTGTCCAGTATAAAGCTAAACCGCCGGCAAATTTCATAGCTATAAGAATAGTAATAAATGGCATAAAATAAAGCATTTGTTTATTCATCGCCGCGGCCATTTGATTTAACGCTCCTTGTTTTGAATTAGAAATATTTGCGATTTTGGACTGGATAAATTGAGAAACTCCTGCCAGCAGAGCTAAATAGATATTCGGCTTTGATAAATCAACCAATCCTAAAAAATAGGTATTAAGATTTTCTGGTCTGCCAACAAAAGAATATATTGCTGATAAATTATTTGAATCTATAAAACTAGCAAAAACCTTGTAAAGCGCCATTAAAATAGGAATTTGAATTAATAAAGGAAGACAACCGCCGGCGGGATTAATTTTCTTTTCTTGATACAATTTTAATATTTCTTTATTCTGCTCTTCTTTATTATTGCGGTATTTTTCTTGGATTACCTTAATCATTGGTTGAAGCGCGGCAATGTTTTTCTGCGATTCTATCATTTTTTTTGTAAGAGGATATAAGGCTATTCGTATTAAAATAGTTAAAACAATAATAGCAATTCCTAAATCATAAAAAGCCACTGTTTTATATAAAATAAATAAAAAATTAAACAATGGCTTATAAAATATCTCATTGAATAAAAAAACTAAGAAATTCCACATAATTAAAAAGCTGACATTTTAAAACAAAACTTCATCGGCGCCTAATTTTAAAATTAATAAGGAGGGTCAAATTTTGACCGACTAAAAGGATGACATTTTAAAAACCTTTTTAAAAACATAAAAAGTCCCTTAGCTAAACCAAATTTATTAATAGTTTGAATACAATAATCAGAACAGGTGGGATTAAAAAGACAACACGGCCCAAAAAGCAAATTGCCAAACAAACTATGGTCTGGCGAAATGGTTTTTTGATAAATCTTGATTAAAAAAATTAATACTTTCTTCATTATTTGTTTGACTTATTTTAATAATTGTTCTTTTGCCAACAAGCATGAAATCGTTTCATAAAAATATTTATAATTTTCACCACTATCATATCTTTTGACAAAAACTATAATATCATACCCCTCGCTTATCCTATCTTTTAACTGATACAATACAGCTTTAATCCATCTTTTTATTCGATTTCTTTTTGTTGCTTTTTTAATAGCTTGTGAGGAAACAATAACAGCGAAACGAGGATGGTTAAACTCATTTTTTAAAAAATAAATAATAATATTTTTATTACCTATAGCCTTCTTGTTGTTTTTAAATATTCTTTTTATGTCCGCTCCTTTTAAACGATAAGTTCGTGGCAGCATAAAAATAAAAAATTAAATCGTTAACCTGACCCTGCCTTTTTGACGTCTTCTTTTAATTACCCTTCTGCCGCTTTTACTTCTCTTTCTTTTTAGAAAACCATGTTTTCTGTATCTTTTTTTCTTTTTTGGTCGATATGTTGTGATTTTCATAATGCTAAAAAAATTTTTTAATTTTTAATTAATTAAATCAAATGAAAAGTAAATTAATATTAGTGTAATAATAATTCTCTAAATTGTCAAAAACTTGCATAGGATACATACATTCATTTTAAAAAACTTGAAGTGCAAAGCTCAAAGCGTAAAACTAGGACTGATGTAAGTCCTAAATCCAAAATCCTAAATTCTAAACAATATTAAAATTCAAATGTTTAAAAT
>JBBIUM010000091.1:0-2273 GCA_037440245.1 Candidatus Yanofskyibacteriota bacterium
AAGAATAGTCAAAGAGTACCAAGAAATTTATAATCATAAATAATTATAGAATATAGAATCATCTATGGAAAACTTATATTTTCCAGAACTAGCTAAAATAATTTATATAGAAGAATTATCGCCAATGGTAAAATTATTTCGTTTGAAAAAAATAAATGGTAACTTTAAAAGAAATAAAGATGGATTGGTGTTTATCCCCGGCCAATTCTTTTTAATCGGGAAATTTGGCTATGGCGAGGCTCCCTTTGGAGGCGCCTCTGATCCTCTTCAAAACAATTATATTGAAGTCATAATTAGAAAAACAGGAACTTTAACTAGCCAACTGCATAACTTAAAAATTGACGAAATAATCACAATTAGAGGACCTTTAGGCAATGGTTATCCTTTAAAATTTATAGAGGGGAAAGATTTAGTACTTATTAGCGGCGGCTGCGGTATACCTCCAATCGCCGCTTTGATAAAGTATATAATAAGAAACAGAAGTAAATTTAATAAAGTTTACTTACTTTACGGAGCGGCAACGCCAAATGATTTATTATTAAAGGATAGATTTATAAAGTGGAAACAATTTATAAATGTGCTTTTAACCGTTGATAAAGCAGATGGGGATTGGAAAGGCAATGTAGGTTGGGTTTCGGACTTAGTAAAAGATATTCAAATTGAGCCGCTTAATACAATAGCGCTTATGTGTGGACCGGGACCAATGATTACAGCGCTAGAAAAAGTTTTAAGGCCATTGGGTATCTCGGACCGCAGAATATTTGTTGCCGACGAAAGAAAAATGCAATGCGGTTTAGGAAAATGTCAACATTGCGTAACTGGCGATAAATATGTTTGTCTTGATGGACCAGTATTTTATCTAGATCAAATAGATAAAAATATTGATTAATTTAAAAATTTAAATGAAAATTTCAAAAAAATTCTTATGATTGGTAAAGAAAAAATTAAACTAGGTATATTCGATTTTACTGATTGCGAAGGATGTCAAATCGCCATCATTTCTCTAAAAGAAAGATTCTTAGAATTAGAAAAAGTTTTTGATATTGTTAATTGGCGACTAGGACAGAAAAAACAAGAATGGACTCATTTTGATATTGCCTTAATCGAAGGAACGCCATTAATAGAAGAAGAAATAGAAATGTTAAAATGGATAAGAGAAAACACCGATTATTTAATTGCTCTTGGTAGTTGCGCCACTCTTGGAGGGATACCGGCAATAATGTATAAAAATTCTAGAAAAGAATGGTATGAAAAAATTTATAATAAGGATTATAAACCACGCGGCGTAGATGCGGTACCGCTTTCAACCTATGTAAAAGTTGATTTTTTAATCCACGGTTGTCCCATTAATAATCAAGAACTCTTAAAATTTATTGAAGATTTAATTGCAGGCAAAAAACCAACTACTAAAGGATATTCGCTATGTTACGAATGTAAATTAGCCGGCAATCCTTGTAGATTAATTAAAGGAAAACCCTGTTTGGGACCCATTACTCAAGGAGGATGCGGTGCAATCTGTATAAGCGGTGGCTCTCCCTGCTATTGCTGTTTTGGTTTACGTCAAGACGCTAATATTTTAGCTCTCCGTAAAATTTTAGAAAAATTTGTTAACAAGAATGAAATTGAAAAATATTTTTCAATGTTTTTGAAACATTTTATAGATTCAAATAAATAAAAAAAATAAATAATATGAGAGACTTTATAACTAAAATAGAAGGTCATGGACAACTAAAAATAAACTGGGAAGAAGAAAGTGTAAGATTAGAAATCTCTGAAGGCGAAAGATTATTTGAAGGTCTTCTAATAAATAGAAGCGCTGAAGAAATGTATTGGATAACCCCGCGAATTTGCGGTGTCTGTCCTATTGCTCATACCCTCGCTTCTTTAAATGCTTTAGAAAATGCTTTAGGCATTATTCCCAATGAAACAACTTTAATTTTAAGAAATTTAATGAAAGCAGCGCAAATAATTCAAAGCCATGTCCTCCATTTATTTTTTCTGGCATTGCCTGATTACATTGACATAGATAGAGGCACAGAATTAGAAAATAAAAATCCCAAAGCTTTCCAGGCAGCATTAAAACTAAAAGAAATTTCTGATGAAATTGCTTTTATTATTGCTGGCAGAAGCATTCATCCAACAACTCCAACAATTGGCGGCTTTCATAAAATTCCAACAAAAAAACAACTTGAAATACTTCTCAATAAGATAAAGCAATCAGAAAAAGAAACAAAAATAACATTTGATATATTTAATAAAATTAAATATCCAAA
>JBBIUM010000092.1:0-250 GCA_037440245.1 Candidatus Yanofskyibacteriota bacterium
CAATACGAAGGTGTGAGATGTGAAACATCGAACCCTGAGATTTGGGAGCTTTGCGTGTTCGTAAATCAGCCAAAAGATCGGATTATTTTATTTTACTTCACATTATTTTACTTTGTTTTTACGGAATTAAATGCGCCCATCCAAATTATAGGGCATCCGAAAGTCGCACTTGAAGGATGCCTCGTAAATTTGGACTTACATATAGCTAAAAACAAAGTTTTTTATCTTTTATTAAAAGGCATAAGTTATT
>JBBIUM010000092.1:337-2265 GCA_037440245.1 Candidatus Yanofskyibacteriota bacterium
TCGACAATTTTTGCGTCGTCATAATTTTTAAGCGCTATTACTAATAATTTTAAATTCGGTTGTTTGGCAAAAGTTATCGTAGTAATATTCTTGTCTTCTGGCAACACGAGTTTTAATTTATTGTTTCTTATTAAGAAATTAATAATAGGCAATATTAATTTTAAATGCACATCAAATCTAAATTTAATTTCAATTGTGGGCAATAATTCAGCTAATTTTTTCCGTTCATTTGAATCGAATAAAGCAAATAATTCATTTAGAATTTTAATATTAATAAGTTGTAATTTCGATTGTGCCAAATAAAATAATAAAAAATGTTTAAATAATAAATATTTAATTTTAAATTCTATTTTAGGGAAATTAGAAAATCTGCAATTTGGATATCTTTTGACACATTGTTCTACGATATTCTCAAATCTTTTCTCGCCGCAAATTTTTATAATATCTCGTAGGACATATGGCAAATTTAAAAGTTTATCGGCTATCTCGCCGTTAATGAAATTTTTTCTATAAATATAAGATGTCAAAATTATATTATAAAATTTTTTTATTTCTTTATTTCTTAACCTTAACAAGGATGTATTGCCCAGAATTTGGCCGAATATATGTTTGTATGCTGATTCTTGGCTTGGGTATATTCCAATTTGATTAAATATTTTAAAATGTATTTTATCCAATCGCCAGATATGGTTTGCTATTGCATTTATTATTTTTCTATCATTTAAATCTTTAAGTAATTTTGTAATACCTGTTATTATTTTTTTATTTTTAGAAAGTAATAATAAATTAAATCCTTCTCCGATATTAGCTTCGTTATTCATAATTTCCTCCTTTTAAAAAAATTAGGCAAGGCATTGGTCGTGTAAATGGAAAAGCGAATTGAAAGACCAATTCCTTGCTCGATGAGGTTTAAGGAGATGAGACCTACTTCGAAGTTAATACTTGTTTCATCTCCTTGAACCTCGTTACGGCCTCTTGGTGAGGCCATTGGAAATCCTTTATCATAAAGTAACCGTTCCCAAGGTTCTTCGCCTCGGACCCTTTGATAACGGCCACTTTATGACCGCCCTTCATCCATTCACGGGCTATCTTCATAGTTGATTTAAATTCCTCAACTGAAGCCCCTTTCAGAATGAAGGTCGCCACCACCTGGCCTCCTATTATGGCTATCTCGTAGGTGGCGCCGAACGAGATCGCCATTAACAGCTCCAACAAGTGGCGGCTTGTGGAGCTGTAAATCGTTTGTGAGGCCATGCCTTCTTTGGCCTGGATGGCCTCACCAATTGTTGTAAATGCTTTTTTCTTCATAATTCACCTCCTTTCTGCTTTTCTTATAACAAAATAAATAATATTATTTATTAATAGTTTCACTGTTATTGGGCAAACAACTTAATATTTTTTTCATCGTATAGAATTTATACTCTTCAATTTCAGGCACAGTTGAATACACAATAAACGCGGTAAATGATAGATCAAGCATTGCAATTATTATCATAGGTATTGGTAACGCTTCTTTTTCCAGGCTATTTTTGATTTCTTCAATAAATCTTAGAGTTTTTGCAAGCAAACCATATTTTTCTATAGTGCTGAAGCCGCTAATTAATATTAATAAAACGTCATCTTTTTGTATGTTCTTACCGTATTTGTTTTTAAATTGGTTAAATACTTCATCTGCATCATTTAACCGTTTTTTGAATTTCTCAAAATCATAAATCACACTCCCACTTGTCTTTAAAGACAAGTTAATTTTAATAATTTCTGGCATATCTGGTACCTCCTATCAATGCATAATAGGTGTTTCTGAATTTAATAATTGTTCTAGGCTCTTAATTTTTCTTATTGCAATTTGGATTGCAATGAATTCTTCAAAAAATTCAGTAATAAATTCAGCTGATTTTTCTTTTATTATACTTTCTATATATTTTTCA
>JBBIUM010000093.1:0-917 GCA_037440245.1 Candidatus Yanofskyibacteriota bacterium
TTCTTGTTCTAAACCTAAAACTAAAATAATTTCTTTAATGCCGGCAGAAATCAACTCATCAATTATATAATGAATCATTGGTTTATCAGCAAGAGCAATCATACCTTTAGGCTGATGCAGGGTTAAAGGCATTACTCTTGTGCCCTTGCCCGCTACCGGTAAAATTGCCTTTGAAATACCCATAATATTTATTTTAATTTTAAAATCTTTTTAAGTTCCATGGCGTTTTCTACTGCCGCTGCCCCAACATCATTGTTAAAATAAACATAAACATCTTTATTACCTTTATACAATTTTTTAATTTTTTTAGCCCAGATTTCCAGTTCTTTTTTTGAATATTTTGAGGCATATAAAGCCCCGGGGCCATGAAATCGTAAATAAATATAATCAGCGCTAATAATTTCTTTAGATGGCCAAAATTCTGAATGACTAATGCAAAAAGCAAAATTATATTTTTTCAAAATTTTATAAATATCATCATTAAACCAACTCTGATGACGAAATTCAAAGGCCTGGCGAATATTTTTACTAATTTTATTTTGTTTCAAAAATAAACAAAATCTATCTAATTTTTGAATATCACAATGAAAATTTTCCGGCAGCTGCCATAAAAAAATTCTCAGTGGCCTTTTCAAAATTTTTTAATTTTTTAATGTGAGTAATAAAACGGCTTCCTTTTAAAGCAAAAATAAAATTCTTTGGCGTCCTTTTATACCAATTTTTAAATGTTGATTCTTTTAAAAGTCGGTAAAAGGTAACATTGAGTTCAACGGTATTAAAATATTTAGCATAATATTCCAGCCATTTAGTTTTAGATAAATTTTCAGGATAAAAAATACCCTTCCAATCATCATAAATAAAACCGCTTGTTCCAATAAAAACTTTTGGCATTTGTATAAATCTTTATTAAATTAATT
>JBBIUM010000093.1:956-2246 GCA_037440245.1 Candidatus Yanofskyibacteriota bacterium
CACATTCTTTAAGTTGATGACCTTTATCTAGACAGCCATTAGTTTGACAGATGCCTGGTTTATCAGAAACACCGCGACATCCGCCGGTGCAAATATAATGCTTCATTTTTTTTTTAAAATTAATCATACAATTTTATTTTATCATAAATTATTTTCCTGTATAAGTTATGCGATAAATCACACCGGCCTTATCATCGGAAACATACATCACGCCGCCTGGTTGAATATAAATATCAACGGGTCTGCCAAGCACGCCATCTTTTGTCAGCCAACCAGTGATAAAATCTTCAATTCCAAAATAATTACCGAACTCATCTAATTTAACACGAACTATTTTATAACCTGTAGGAACACTACGATTCCATGAGCCATGATAAGCAACAAAAAAATTATACCAATATTCCCTAGGCCAACCTTCTTCCGGAACAAAAGCTAAACCTAAAGGCGCCGAATGAGCCGGAAGATCAATATAAGAAAGGGTTTCAAACGGTTCCATGCAGGGATTTCTGATATAAACATTTTTATCAAAATCACTGTCATGAATATTTTTTCCATAACAAATTGGCCAGCCATAATTTTTTCCTTCTTCAATAATATTTATTTCATCCGGAGGCAAATTGTCACCCAAAAAATCTCTGCCCATTTCCGTTGCCCAAATCTTGCCGTCTACAGGATTGAGTGTCATAAACACAGCATTACGCAAACCCGAGGCAAAAGTTTTTAAATCGCTGCCATCAACATTTGAAATCAGTATTTTGGCTCGACGCCAGTCTTTTTCATTACAAACATTACAATATGAACCAACGGAAATAAGTAGTTTTTCTTGATTCGGATAAGGCATAAACATAATAGTTCTAGTAAAATGCTGTCCGCCATTTGGCAAATCAATTATTTTCTTCTTATTAATTGCTTTCAAATTTTTAATATCATAATCATAAACAGCAACTTGGTCTGATTCGGCAATATAAATTTTGCAGCCAATTAATTTAATACTATCCTCGCATCTTTCCGCTAAACCATGAGGCTTATTTAAACCATCTACAATAGTAATTATCTCGTCAGCAACACCGTTTTCGTCTTTGTCGGGTAAAACAACTACTCGACCTTCTGAAGTAATACTCGTCATTAGATTTCCCAACGGATCGCGAATGATAACTCGCGGATTATTCAAACCTTTAGCAAAAATTGAAATTGAAAAGCTAGCTGGCAAATTTAAAGGCATACCAGTCGTATTTAAAAGTTTTGAAATATCAGCCGCTGGTTTTGAAATAGCCGGCCAAACACCTTGCA
>JBBIUM010000094.1:0-1609 GCA_037440245.1 Candidatus Yanofskyibacteriota bacterium
TATAAAGAATTACCAAAGGCATTAAATAACAATACGAATAATCTTCTTTATTCCAGCTCAAAGTCATATGTCTTAAACCATGATAAAACAAATTAAAATATAAAATAAAATAAACTATAATTTTTATTATAATATTAATCAGATATTTATACTTTTTTGTTTCCATAGTTGACAAGGTAATTTAAATATCAATAATTCTTTGATCTTTTTAAAATTCAAAAAGGGTAAGATTTTATAAATTCAATTATAAAGATTTATAAATTTTAGTTTAAATTTCAGTTAAATTTAAAATTTTCTTATTTTTTTTTCTAAAATTTCTTCTATTACTTTTAAATATCTATTAACTGCTTGTATACTATTAAATTTTTCGATTCCTAAAAGTCTTGAATTATAGCTCAAACTTTTTCTTTCATTAGAGGAAAGTAGTATAAATTTTTCAATAGTAGAAATTAGTAATTTTACATTTTTAGGAGGAATTAAAAATCCATTTTTCCCATTTATACAAATATCTCTGCAACCTGGGACATCGGTGGTAATAATAGGTTTGCCCATAACAATAGCCTCGATCAAACTTCTCGGCATACCTTCTTTATAAGATGGCAAAATAATTGCGGAACTTTTTGCAATATAAGGTCTTACATCTTCTTTAAAACCTAAGTATTTAACAATACCTTTTTTGACCCATTCATTAATTTTTTCTTTAGGTACTCCAGATGGATTGTCATTATCAATGGGACCTAAAATCCAAAATTCTATTTCAGGATGTTTTTTTTTAATTTCTTCGCTAGCTTTCACAAATTCTCTTATTCCTTTATCCCATAGAAGTCTTCCAATAAAAAGAAAAATTTTAGGTTTTTCGTCTTTTATATTTAAAGACGAAAATTTCTCAATATTAACTCCCTCGCTTCCTAATAAGATAGTTTTTGATTTCTTACAAAAATTTTTATTAATAAATATTTCTAAATCATCCTTATTTTGGAAAATTATTTTACTACTTTTATTTAAGCAAATTTTGTATAAAATTTTTACAACAATAGTTATTAAACTTTTTTTAATAAATAAATAACCTAAACCAGTTATTACATTTATATATGAAATTTTAAGAAATTTACATGCTAGAGAACCATATAGATTGGGTTTTATTGTATAGTTTATTACTAAATCCGGCATTAATTTTTGAAATATTTTAAAATATTCATAAAATAATATGATATCTTTGAATGGATTAAGACTTTTTCTATTTAAATTTTTTACAGGGATAAAATAAAATTCTTTTCTCAATTTTTCTGAGAATTTATCATATGGAGCAATGACATGGATTTTAAACCCTTTATTTTTTAAAGCATTCATTAATTCATATCTATAATTCCATAAATTCCAAGATGTGTTACTACTAAAGACTATTTTATAACTCATATTAATTTCTATTTTTCTGCATTATTTTTAAATATAATGTTTCCCACAACTCAGTTATTTTAGTCATGCTATAATTATTTTCTATCAAAGATCTACCTACTTTTCCTAATGCTATAATTTTTTCCTTAGGTAATTCCATAATTTTTAACATTGCGTTAGCTAAGGCGTCAGGATTACGAGGAGTAACAAGAAA
>JBBIUM010000094.1:1620-2151 GCA_037440245.1 Candidatus Yanofskyibacteriota bacterium
CAATTTCAGAATTACCTCCAACATTAGTAGCAACTATTGGCAATTCTGATGCGGAAGCTTCGAGTAGAACCATAGGTAAACCTTCGGATGTTGAAGACATTAAAAAACCATCTGCAGCATTCATAAGCTTAGGAATATCATTACGTTCACCGAGAAATCGAATTTTCGATAATATTCCCAATTTATTAGCTAATTGAATACAATTATTTTTTAAAGATCCTTCTCCAGCTATAAGAAGAATAGTACTTTCTTTTTTTTTCAGAACCTTTGTAAATGCATTTAACATTGTAGGGTAATCTTTGGGCTTTTCAAATCTTCCTACAGCAAGCCATACAAAAAAATTGTTTATATTTAATTTATTCCTTAAATGTTCACGAGATAGAGGGTTATAATAAAATTTATTGATATCTACTCCATTAGGAATTACACATATTTTATGTCGTGGTACTGCTCCAATTTTCACATATTTTTCAAGACCTGTCTTAGATACATGGGTTGTAAAATCACAGAGAGGATCGGTAAATTTATAAA
>JBBIUM010000095.1:0-2110 GCA_037440245.1 Candidatus Yanofskyibacteriota bacterium
ATTTTCTCCTTTCTCTCTCATCATAATAACAACTTTTGCGGTTTCCGCCCACTTTCTTACTTCTTCAGCTACGGCCTTCGGGATCGTTACAGTCGGATAATCATTTTCTATTTTTCGCATGATTTCTCTATCCACAACGATGTTAGTATCCACTACTGCTACTTTTTTTATATTCTTTCTTTTTTCTCTTTTTTCTCTTCTCATTTTGACCTCCTTAGTTATATTTAGATTTTTAAGATTCTTCTTTTTCTTTAAAGACTAAAGACTTTATAGTATCATTTTATTAAATTTTTGTCAAGGTTTTATCAAGGTTTATCAAAGTTATCTTGTTTTTTTATAAACATCCGATTAAAATATAAAATATCAATTGAAAGCGTAGGCCATTATCGGATTTTTAATTAGTATTGAACTCCTTATGGATAAATTTCTTAATAAATTAAAAATGCTAATTCTAGTTTTAGGGGATATAGCAGTTCTTTATTTATCTTTATTTTTAACTCTTTTTATCCGCTATTATCCTAATTTTAATTACTTAATATTTAAAGAGCATCTTTTGCCTTTTTCTTTTATCTATATCCTTTGGCTTGTTATTTTTTATATTAATGGAATTTACGATTTTAAATTCATAAAAAATAATATTATCTTTTTAAAACAACTTAGTCAAGTCATTATTGCTTCCGCCTTTCTGTCAATAATTTTCTTTTATCTAATTCCGTATTTTAATATCACGCCGAAAACAAATTTGTTTCTAAATATTCTTATTTTTACTATTATTTTTTCTCTTTGGAGAAGGTTTTTTAATAAATTCGCCTCTCTTGAATTTTTAAAAAGTAGAGTATTGTTTATAGGAAACAACATAAAAGAAGTTGGAGAATTAATTGATTTTTTGCGCAATAATCAACAATTTGGTTACGAAGTCGTTGGTATAATTGAGGAAAGTAATTTAGAAACCATTAAAAATAAAATAGAGCAAGATAAAATAGATTTAATAGTATTTACCAAAGATTTATATAATCTTCTGAGAATTTCCAAGGTTTTTTATAACAGCATTTTCTTAAAAGTAAAATTCGTTGATCTAATTAGCTTCTATGAAGTACTTATGAAAAAAGTGCCTTTATCGGCTATCTCTGAAATTTGGTTTATAGAAAATTTAAAAGAAGCTGACAAAAAAGTTTATGATTTCTTTAAAAAAATTATTGATAAGATAGCCGCTTTTATTTTTTTAATAGTGTTTCTAATTATTTTGCCGCTCGTAGCCTTACTAATTAAAATTGATGACGGCGGTCCTATTTTTTATAGGCAAAAAAGAATTGGATCAGGTGGCAAAATTTTTTCGATTATTAAATTTAGAACTATGATTATTGATGCTGAAAAAAATGGTCCTCAGTGGACAGTAGCGGCTAATGATAAAAGAATTACAAGGATCGGCAGTATTTTAAGAAAAACAAGGATAGATGAAATTCCGCAAATTATCAATATTTTAAAAGGGGATATGTCTTTGATTGGTCCTAGGCCAGAAAGGCCGGAATTTGTTGCCAAATTTATTGAAAATATTCCATTTTATAATATCAGGCATTTAGTGAAACCAGGGATAACAGGGTGGGCGCAGGTAAATTTCAAATATGCCGCTTCGACAGAAGAAAATCTTGAAAAGCTGCAGTATGACATTTACTATATTAAAAATAGATCATTGGTCTTAGATTTTATGATATTTTTAAAAACTCTTAATATTATTTTTAGAGCATTGGGGCAATAATTAATTTGTATATTATATAACGCCTTTTTTAAATTATAATACCATTTTTTGAGGTAGGAGAGATTAAAAGATGAAAAATCCTAAGACCGTCGAAGATTCTACGCGTTAAATCGTATTGTCTGTCTGAATAAGGCAATCCAGACAAAGTTTTAGGGAAAAAGAAAAATAAAAAGAGCCTTTGGCGCAAATGCCAAAGGCTTGAAAAGGAGGTTAATGAAGCTTCGAGGATAAGTATTATGAATCAACTTTCAATAAAAACTTTCAATAAAAAAGTTCTATTATAATTATATCAAGATGATAAAAAAAGTCAATAATTATTCGTATTCAACATTCTAAAATCTAACCGACTAAAAT
>JBBIUM010000096.1:0-2000 GCA_037440245.1 Candidatus Yanofskyibacteriota bacterium
TTTATCGTCTTCTAAATCTTATAATATGACTAATTTTTGGAAAGAAGGTGGTGAAACTTAAGAATTAATAAAACTCTTCCAATTAGAATTAAAAAATTGAAAGAGTTTTATATTTAGAAGACATTAAATTAAAAAACCATAAAGAAATTCCACAAGAAGTGAAAAATAATAGGAACTTCTATTTTTTTAATTTTATATGTGACATAACATAAAAAAACTGACAATAGAAAATAAAAAATATATGGAGCAACTGTTATTTTTTGATGAGGAATTGGAATATGCAAAAGTGTAAACCAATAGCTACTTAAAACTGAATAGGTAATTACTAGGTAACTAATAACTTTCTTGTTATATTTGGTTTTAGTGCCTCCTAATAATAAAATTAACAACAACGGACCTCTGAATACGATTTCTTCGCCGCAAGCCACCCCAATCAAATAAACAAAATGGCTTGTCGCTCTGGCTAACTTTAAATGGAATTTCAAGATCAAGCTTCCTTCTGGACCACTAAAATAAAAAAAGGGCGGATGAAAAAGTTCTTTATCAGGTGGAGTAGTGTCAATTATTACTCTAGCGGCTATAAATAATAGAAAAAAACAAAGGGATATTTTAACAATTTCTTTGTTGTTTTTAAGGTTCATTTTTTCCCTCCTTTGCCGCTTAATTTTTAAAAAGCGGCAATTTTTTATACTAAAGAATATCATCAATTAAAAATTAAGTCAATCTTTTTGGATCGGCTATAAAAACACATTTATTAAAACCATCTCTTGCCTAAATCAAAAAACGCCAAAATTAAACAATATAAGAAAATTATAAAAATTACAAAATTTCTCGCGCTTCTTAAATAGTCTTAAATAGCAAGTATCAGAACTAATAAGAGAACCTTAATTTAATATTTCAAGTATCATTTTTAAATTTAAATGAGATAAAAACTGTTGCAGGAATTTTTAGGAGGTTTATAATCAAATTGTTATTGAATATGATTAATATTATTAAATTTCTCTATTTGTTTTAGAGAGGGTATAGCATCGTTTAAGATATGCTAAAAGAAATTAAAATTAAGCTTTATAATCTTCTCCGCTGGTCCGAACAATATTTAAAAACCGATATGGTTTACCTTGCCAAAGGAGGATTTTGGTTAACGCTTGGTCAAATTGTTTCTTCCGCTTCTTCTTTTTTACTTGCCCTTGCCTTCGCCAACCTTATACCTAAAGAAACTTACGGAATTTATAAATATATTCTTTCGATTGCTGGTATTTTGGCGATTCCAACTTTACAAGGAATGGGAACGGCTGTTACCCAAGCAGTGGCGCGCGGTTACGAAGGTTCTCTGATTCCTGCCCTAAAAACAAAAATCCGCTGGGGGCTGCTTGGCGGATTGGCAAGTTTAATTTTGGCAGGATATTACTATTATCAGGGCAATGCCATGCTTGCAATTTCATTTCTCATCTCCGCTGTTTTTCTGCCAATAATGGACTCATTTGCAATTTATGACTCTTTGCTTCAGGGCAGAAAACTTTTTGATGTCTCCACAAAATACTATATCATCGGCCAAATTATCTCCATTGCCTCATTAATTACGGCTATTTTTTTTACCAAAAATCTTTTCCTTATCCTCCTTGCCTATTTTCTCCCGTTGACCATCACGCGCTTCATTTTTTTAAAGATTACTCTTAAAAAATTTCAGCCAAACACCAACCAAGACCCCCAAACAATTACTTATGGTAAACATTTAAGTTTAATGGGCGTAATTGGAACTATTGCAAATTATCTAGATAGAATTCTAATTTGGCACTTTTTAGGAGCTATTGAGGTAGCTATTTACTCTTTTGCTATAGCACCGGTAGAACAAATCAAGGGTTTATTTAAAAATATTGACGTGCTTGCCCTGCCAAAATTCGCTCAAAGATCAAAAGAAGAAATCAAAAAAGCAATACTTGGAAAAATTTGGCGGGCTATAATAATTTTGTCGGCGGTTACAATAGTTTATATTACTCTTA
>JBBIUM010000097.1:0-2712 GCA_037440245.1 Candidatus Yanofskyibacteriota bacterium
GGCAATCCATCCTCCGGAGAAGTTGTCTGTGTGGGTCAGCCAGAAGAAAGTCTCGCCATCCCGGGACCGGGCGGCAATCTTCCAGCGCTGGATGACGGCCCGTAGTAAAGGATCTACTTGGCTGACAGCGGAGCATATCACCAGACTACCGACCAGCTCAGGATAGCGGTAGCCGACGATGAGGCTAATCTCTGCCCCATAGGAGATACCCCCCACATGGGCGCGCCGCACGCCTAATGCCCCTAGGAGCGCAGCCAGGTCATCGGCATGCTGCTCCATAGAATAAGGTCCCGCCGGATGCTCAGACTGGCCCTGCCCCCGGCAGTCATAGAGAAGTAGCCGAAAGAAACGGGAAAGGATGGGCTTCTGGTAGACCCAGCTCTGAGTAGTAGCGAAAATGCCATTGGACAGGACAAGGACCGGAGCGTTCTCGGGCCCATGCCATTCGTAGTACAGATCTACACCATTAACGGTGATACGTGCCACAGCCTACTCACTCTCCAGGTGTTGGTGAAAGGCAGCCATGAACTCAGCGGGCTTTTCAATGTGGGGGCTGTGGGCGGTGTCGGCAATGACGACTTCATGATAGCGGCCACCTCGTGCGGCGTAGGCATCCAGCACAGTCCGCATCTGTGCTAGCATAGGCTGAGGTGGAAACGCATCGTCACCTGGCCAGCCCGGGATGAACCCTAGTTTCCCTAACGTGCCGATGTCAAACAGGGATTGGTCAGCGACGATTTGGTCATGGCTCCCACGGACCCAGAGAATAGGGGGCTTTGGCTGAACGTTGATAAGACTGCTGCCCACGTTGAAGTACTTAGGTGAGATAGCATTGATAGGCCCCCAGCGCCCAGGGGCGACGAATGGCCAATTCGGTGATGGGACAGAATCCCCCGGGTAGCGGTCTGGCCCTATCTTCTCCAAGAGGGAAGCGCTGAGAAAATCCTCCTCTCGGGCAGGGCGAAAGGGCGCCTTGTAGTAGAACGCGTTGATGATAGAGCGCGGCGAGTTTGGGCTATCGCCGCTACGGTCGCCATCCTTGATCCTCTGAACAAATTCAGGATTCACAGCACCCCCACCGGAGCCAGCGTAGTCATCGTAGCAAGGCGTTCCATGGATGTCCTTTGTACCGCTGAAGCCATAGGGGGATACGGGGGCAATCAAGGTGATGGACAGGATCTTATCCGGGTGATCTAGAAGGTATTGGAAGACAACGGCTGCCCCAAGGGACCAGCCTACCAGGTGTGCTTTATCTATGCCCAGAACACTGAAGAGGGCTTCCAGATCATCGGCCCAATCTTTGGCACCACGGGTGGCATCAATGAGCTTGTCCTCCGTCAGCCCATAGCCCCGCAGATCGGGTGCAACAGCCTGGTAGCGGGCAGGGAGAGCCAGCATGGTCTCTTCCCAGTAGGTGGCTGAAGAGAAATTGCCATGGATGAAGATAACCGGTTCTCCGCCTTCTGGGCCACAACTCAGCACGTGCATCTTCAGGCGCGGGGTATCCACCATCGCCTCGGTGATGCCGGGAAGGATATTCGGCTTCTGCATGTATCCACCTCCTTGATCTTACCGCACTTCTCACTATGGCATGGTGACATGCCCATGTACGAGGATCCAGCGCCCACGGCGTGCCCGGTAGATGGCTAGGCAGGTCAGGCCACTGTGGTCGCTGGCGTTGTAGCTGATAGGGGGGAGGAGTCCTCCGGTCCAATCATGAACCGTCTCCAAGGCTGAGATGAACCCTTCCCGTGTGAGAAGGGGGCCAGCCCGTCGCAATCCTTCGGTTACTAATTGTGCCGCGGCATAGCCGATGCGGCTATGAGCACCAGTCATCTCGCCACCATCGTAGCGAGCCAACAAGCGCTGATAGAGAGTCTCTGCTCGAGGGTCCCGTGGGCCCATAGGATAGCCTGTCACCGTCATCCCCTCCACAGCCTCGGCCCCGGCCAGGAGGAACAACTCTGGGCCGGAAAGGACGTAGCAGCCCAGCCAGTGCGGTCGCCAGCCGTGGCGAAAGGCAGTCCGTAGGAGATCGGCCGCCGGTTTGGCGTAGTTGTAGAGGATAACGGTGTCTACCCCTCCCTGAGCCAGAGCATCCACCCACTCCTGGGCATCGGGGGGATAGGGGGCATGAATGATCTCCTTAACCACTGGGCACCCTAAGCGGTCAAGCTCTTCGTGGATGGCTTGTATGCCTTCCTGCCCAAACAGATCATCGGCAGCAACGATGCCGATTCGTTGCGCTCCGTGATCATAGGCATAGCGGGCTAGGATACGCCCATCGGTACGGTAATTGGGCTGCAGGGCAAAGTATGTTCGTTTGAGGGGAGTAGCCCACACTGACGCCCCGCTATGGGGGGCAATGACCGGCACCTGCCTCTCTATGAGATAATCCAATACAGCCAGGTTAGGGATTGTCCCCAGAGGGGAGACGATAGCAAAGACCTCCTCTTCATCTACTAGCCTACGCACTGCCTGCTGGGCGCGGCCCGGGTCAAAGGCAGTGTCCTCAACCACAAGCTCAATGCGTCGGCCATGGATTCCCCCGTGGTCGTTTACCCACTGGTACCAGGCTGAGCATCCACGGTACACGGCAAGTCCAATAAGGGCATTGGGTCCGGAGAGATCGGCCAGGGTGCCTAGGCGAATGGTGGTGGCTGTCACCCCTGGGGCGCCAGTAGGCAGCGAAGCAGGGGAAGGCCCGCCCAC
>JBBIUM010000098.1:0-1288 GCA_037440245.1 Candidatus Yanofskyibacteriota bacterium
CTGAAGACGCTCTCGACGATCTCAATGGTGGAGAGGGTGTCCTGCTTCACCAGGATGACGGGTACGCCTTGCTCCTCGGCACGGGTGAGGATGGCGGGGCTGGGATGCATGTTACCAGTGAGGATCAGGCAGGATGTGGATGTCTCTAAGGCGGCACTCTGGATATCCGTGCGGTCGCCCCCGGTGATGACTGCTTTATTAGCCTTGCGGCGGAAGTAACGTAGGGCAGCCTCCACATTCATGGCTCCCACCATCAAGCTCTCCACCAGGTTCTCACAGTGTGGCTCGGCGCACAGGACCTCGCCGTCCAGGGCCCGGGCCAGCTCTCGGACGGTGGTAGCCATGAGCAAGCGGTCCTGAGGAATGTTGGCGAAGACCGGCACGCCTCGCCTGGCGCAGAAGGGGGCGACAACCTGTTCCACGTATTCCAATTGCCCTGCGGGAATTGTGTTGATGATGGCGCCGACGATGGCGGGACCCACTGTGGCGCGGGTTGCCAGCATGTTGTCTAAGGAGAGCTCGTTACGATAGCGGACCACTACGATCCCTCGGGCCTGGAAGAGGGTGATTGCCTCCAGGTTGGACAGCTCTAGGATGGCGCCAGCGGCAACATGGTTGGGCCCTTCAATGATCACGATGTCCTTGCCCTGAGCCACCTGATTGTAGGCCGCCAGCACGTTCTCCCGCAGATTGCCCACCTGTCCCCGCAGGATGCGATCCATCAGCTCCCGAGTGACAAGGACAGGGCAGAGCTGCTCCAGGGGCTCCTTCAGGCCGAGGGTACGCTTAATGACACGGGTGTCCTCATCAGCAACTATCCCCTCGTTGCGCTCGACCGCGAGGCTCATGGGCTTAAAGTAGCCGATGGTGTACCCCTCCCGCTGCCAACGTGTTCCCAGACCGATGCATACGGCTGTCTTCCCCGCGTAGGCCTCGGTTGACGAGATATAAACCGCAACAGTCATACGAAAACCTCCCAAGACTGGTAGAGCGGGAGGGAAACCTCCCGGCTTTCCTCTCCTTCCTATTGTAGTATAATGCGCATGTCAACAGCCACTGCACCCTTTTCAAACAGCACCAGGGGGTTAATGTCAATCTCTACGATCTCCGGGAAGTCGGTCACGAGTTGAGAGACTCGGAGGATGGCCTCGGCGACAGCCTCCAGGTCAGCGGGCTTTTCACCACGAACCCCACGCAGGAGGGGGAAGGAGCGAATTTCGCTTATCATCTCCATGGCCTCCTGGCGGGAGACCGGGGCGATACGGAAGGTAACATCCTTGAGGACCTC
>JBBIUM010000098.1:1303-3805 GCA_037440245.1 Candidatus Yanofskyibacteriota bacterium
AGTCCAAAAAGAAGGAGGGGGCCGAACTGAGGGTCCCGGCTCATGCCGATGATAACCTCCCTGCCTTTCCCTACCATTTCCTGAACTGTGCAGCCCCAGATGTCGGCCCCGGGGACATACTTCTGGGCTCGGTAGGTGATCAGCTCAAAGGCGTCCCGAACAGCAGTGGGATCGCTGAGCCCTACCTTGACGCCTCCAATGTCAGACTTATGGAGGATGTCAGGGGAGGCAATCTTCAGGACCACGGGATACCCCATCTGGTTGGCGATGGTCACTGCCTCATCGGGTGTACGTGCCAGGAAGGGTTGGGGCATGCGCAAGCCGTAGGCGGCAAGCACCTCTCGAGCCTCAAAATCCCCTAAAGCCAGGCGTCCCTCTCGGCGCGCTGTGGCAAAGATGGTGCGCACCTTCTCAGCATCTGCTGAATACCGAAGATACTCCCCGGCCGGCCTTTGTTGCCATGTGCGATAGAGACTCATCATCTTGAAGGCGGCCATGGCTCGCTCTGGGAATTGGTAATTAGGGATGCGGTTCTCGTTCAGGATGCGGGCACCAGCTCGGGTTGTAAGATCGCCCATGAAGCAGCCGAAGATGGGCTTGCCGAGATGGTGATGGCGTTTGGCCACATCCACGATGGCCTGTGCCGTCTCTTCAATCTGAGTCATGACTTGAGGGGTAAGGATGACCAAGACCCCATCCACCCCAGGATCATTCAAGGCTGCCTCAACGGCCAGGGCGTAGCGGTCGGCCAGAGCATCCCCCAATACATCAATGGGATTGTGCACATTGGCGGCAGCGGGGAGATGCTGGGCCAGGAAAGCCTGGGTCTCTGCGGTGAGGGAGGCAAGCTTCAGTCCGGAGCGTTCGCAGGCATCGGTGGCCATGATGCCCGGCCCACCAGCATTGGTGACGATGGCAATGCGGTCATCCCGCAGGAGGGGCTGATAGGCGAAGGCAACGGAGTAATCAAAGAGATCCTGCACTGAATTGGCCCGCAAGACCCCTGCTTGGCTGAAAGCGGCATCATAGGCACGCTCCGACCCAGCTAGGGTTCCCGTATGGGAGGAGACTGCCTTGGCGCCAGCTCCCGTGCTCCCTGATTTCAGGGCAATCACAGGGCGTACTTTGGTGACCCGGCGCGCCACCTCCAGGAAGCGTGCTCCATCGGTGATGCCCTCTAGATAAGCGATGATCACATTGGTCTCCGGATCATCAACCCACTCTTGGAGCAGGTCAATCTCGTTAACATCCGCCTTGTTCCCGATGCTGACGAAGCGCGAGAAGCCGATGCCTTGGGAACGGGCCCAGTCCAGAATAGCGGTGCAGAGGGCACCGGACTGGGAGAGGAAGGCGATGGTCCCCCGGTCGGGCATGCCTGCTGCAAAGGAAGCATTGATAGGGGTGATGGTATCAATAACACCCAGGACGTTAGGGCCGATGACGCGCATGCCATAACGCTGGGCGATGGCGATAAGCTCTCTCTCCATACGCGCCCCTTCGCCCCCCACCTCCCGGAAGCCGGCAGAGATAATGATGACGCCTCGCACCCCTTTCTGCCCGCATTCCTCCAAGGCTCTGGCGACATGCTTGGCTGGGATAACAATCACCGCCAGATCCACCGGTCCGGGGACATCAAGGACCGAGGGGTAGCACGGATGGCCAAGGATCTCCTGGGCACCCGGGTTAATAGGGTAGACTGACCCCGGATAGCCGTATTGGATGATATTCTTCAGAACCCCATAGCCGAGTTTGGCCGGTTCCCGGGAGGCCCCAATAACCGCTACCGAGCGAGGGGCAGAGAACATGTCAAGCACGGGCCATCTCCTGTGAAGTTATTCCCAGTCTTATGATACAACATGTTCTCTTTTTTGACAATGACCCCCTACCCCATAAAACTGCGCAATCTGTCACGATCCTACTCGTCCTGGCCAACAGGCCCAGGGCGTGCCGAGTATGGCTAGGGCATGCCCCGAGCAATGGTGGTGCTCAGGCGCTCCACCAGGGTTTGGTAGAAGTAGGTCCGCTCTCGCAACCGGATGAAGCGGGCGGTACGCTCGCTGGCGGTGACCGTCACCACATCGCCGTCGTGGACGCCCAGTTCAAGCTGACCATCGATGGAGAGGGTGCAGTCCTGCTCGGTGTGGACGGTGAGCTGGACAAGGGTGGTGGGGGGCAAGACTAAGGCCCGTACCACGGTGAGATGAGGGGCAATGGGGGTGAGCAGGAGGGTCCGCATTTCTGGGTGGATGATGGGGCCCTGCATGGCCAGGGAGTATGCTGTGGATCCGGTGGGTGTGGAGACGATCACCCCGTCAGCTACATAGGTTGTCAGGTAGCGGCCATCCAGGTGGACCTCCAAGCGCATCGCGCGAGGGAGGGTGCCTCGGCTGACCACGGCGTCATTAAGGGCATCGTAGCGCTGGGGTGGGGTTGGGTCTCCCGGAGCAGGGGCGGCCACGGGAGGGGTATGGGCAGGGGCATCCACCCGTAGCAGCATGCGCT
>JBBIUM010000099.1:0-11480 GCA_037440245.1 Candidatus Yanofskyibacteriota bacterium
CCCGCGCCCTGGAGCGGTGGGCCCTGGGGGAGGCGGGGGAGGAGGCGGGCTGACGACGAAGTCGAGCGCGAGCACAGTGAAGCTCTCGTGATAGCACGCCGCCCGCCGAATCCCTCGTCGCCGGGACAACGCCGCCGGGAGGTGCCAGGCTCTCGACCGGGCTTAGGAGAACTCACCCACTTCAGGACGAGTCGGGACCGTCTGGGCCTCCCGGAGGCTACCTTGTAGGATCAGAAAGTGGACTCCCAACCATAGCCGGATCGGTGAGCTGGCTTTCACTGAGATTCCAACATAAGGAATTCCCTTGATTTCCGGTTGGCTTTCCCGTAGAAGGAGGGGGACATACGGAAGGAGGGCCAACGGTGCAAAGCAAAGATGAGCTCAAGGCAAATCTGGTGGAACGGCTGGAGTGGCGGTTTGCCCGGCGGGATGAGAGCCGGATCGCCCGCCGGTTGTGGCAGAAGCAAGGCGTGGATGCCATCTATAGCTTGGATGAGGGCGCGCTCCTGGATGAGTTCGTCCACTTCTTGGACGAGGTGGGGGTCCTGGACCTCTGGCAGCAGGTGCAGGGGGAGGGGATCCAGCGGGAGATGGTGGACTTCTTCCAGTACGTGCTCTTGTATGGGATGAAGACCCTGGTTGGGATCGACTCGATGAATGCCCTGCCGGAGCTCTTGTTCAGCGATGAGGCGGCCATGCGGCTGGCGGGGTTTAACGCCCACCAGATTCGGGAGGGGGTGTGTCGGCGCAGCCACGAGAAGCGCAAGGGCGCCAAGGCTCCTGGACCGATCTGTCCAGACACCTTGGCCAGCAATATCGTGAAACTGAGCCCAGCGGCGAGGGCGACCTTCTTGAACGGGACCATCCAGGCCGTGGCCAAGGCCAAGGTGTTTCCCCCGCAGGTGACCGGGATCGTGGATGGCACGGACCTGGAGACGATGGCGCAGTACGAGGGGTGTGGGCAGGTCACTCGGAAGCGCAAGATCACCGATAAGCCCGGCAAGGAGCGGGAGATCGAGGTCACGGTCTATGGGTGGAAGCTCATCCTTCTGATCGAAGCCACCACGAAGATCCCTCTGGCCGCGAAGGTGGTCAAGATCCACGAGCATGAAGCCTTGTTCACCCGGGAGCTGGTCACGCAGGCCCGGGCCAATCTGGCGGGCTACGCTGTCCTCCGCAAGGTGGTCTTCGATCGGGGCTTTCTGGATGGGGCGGATTTGTGGTGGCTGGACCAGCAGGGCATCGGGTTTGTGGTGCCGGCGAAGGAGGGGATGGGGGTGACGGACGATGCCCGCGCGTTGGCCGCGGCGGGCGAGGACGTGACCGTGGGGCGCCGGATCGTGACCGTGCGGCATGGCCAGGGGAAGGAGGCCTGGACGGAACGGCTGGAAACGGAAGTCGTGGGGATCGCGGGGTTGACCACCTACGATCAGTACGGCCCTGAAGAGCATACCCGACGACGGAACCGGAAGGACTTCCAGGGCAACGCCATCAACGCCGTGGTCGTTCGCCGGTGGAACAATCGGGACTATGGCCCAGGCGGCAAGACAGTGTTCCTGACCAACCTGGCCGTTCAGGAGCCCTTGAAGCCCTTTGATGACTACGACGATCGCAGCCTCATCGAGAACTGCTGCATGAAAGAGGGGAAGCAAGCGTGGCACCTGCAGCATCCCCCCCAGAAGACGGAACGGGCCGTCCAGGTCCATGTCTTTTTCACCCTGGTCATGTTTGCCCTGGCCAGTGCCTACCGGCGGCTGACCGAGCAAGCTGCCGTTGGCAGCGAGCCCGTGGGCTGGCAACGCTGGCGCCGCCAGCTGATCCAGCAGAATCGAGACAAAGTCATTGTCTTTGCCGAGGGCCACTACGGGATCTTCCATGTGGCGGAATACTCCCTCCTGGTGGGGGTCACCCTCCACGAGGTGCCTCCAGGGATCGGAACCCGTCAAGAGGTGTTGGAGCGATACGGGCTCGTGGGACATGGGTAGCTTATGTTGGAACCTCAGGCTGGCTTTCACTTTTTGCTTGACACAGGTCAGGCGGTTGGCTAGATTAAGATAACCCATGTTTCCATTTGGGAAGGTGGGCTATGAGGAAGGCCGGAGGGGGCAAACCGCCGGACCTGCCTGCGCAGGCAGGTTGGTCAAACGAGCAGCGAGTGCGAGGGATCAAGCAGCCCTTCGGACAATGGCTTGTGTCTGAAGGGCTGCACTGTTTCTAAGGAGGGGCGGTCGGCGTGAGAAGCTGATCGCCCCTTTTGTTTCGCCCCGCGTTAGAAGGTTTGAACATTTCCCAGGGAGGTGTGATGCCACGAAGCTATAAGTGCCTGGTTCTCAAGGATCGGGGTCTCCACCATGCCGTGAAGAAACTGGCAGCAGAGCTGGATGTGCCAATGATCGAGTTGGTGGAGCTGATCCTCCGGGAAGGCCTCCAACGGATGGGAGGTCTGGCTTCCCCCTCCCCTCAGGACCCACAAGAAGGCGCGAATAGGGACGGTGGTGCAGGAGGTTATTCAGAAACGGCTCAATGAGCAAAGCATCAAAGGTGGAGATAAGCATGAACCACATACTTGGAATAAATGAGAATGTAAGCAACAAGGGATTCTACCCTGGGCATGTTGTTGAGGCGCCATCCGAACCAGGGCACACAGGTGCTGAATGGCAGCGAGAAGTGAAAGAAGCCATTAGAACCTTTGAGATGTTAGAGCCATACCTCTCTGCTTTCCGACTAGGGGAGCATGAGATCGGTGAAATAAAAGAAGCTATAAGGCAGAAAGGAATAAAGGTGCCCAGGCGATATTTGGAGGACCTGATAGCTTCAATCCAGAACGATCTCGAAAGAACCCAAATTGGAAACTTTATCCTTCCTCGTCTTGATAAACCGATTGCGGATAGAACTCGCGATACGACAACATTTTTAGATAAGTGGTCGGTAGATAACAACCCGCGCAAGGGGCTTACAAGGATGTATCAAGATAGAGTGCTTATGTCACCAACTCATGATTGCATGGTCCATTGCACATGGTGTTTTCGGGATATGGGCGTTGGGCTCTTAACTGTAAAAGAATTAGAAAGTATCTTTGAGTATATTCGCAAGGATGGTCGAATAACCGATGTCATTATTACAGGTGGAGAGCCACTTCTAATATCAGACAGGCGGATCGATTATATCCTAAGAAGCTTAAGGGCCATAGATCATGTAGACATAATTCGGTTCCATACAAGAATACCAGTTGTTCTTCCTTCCAGAATTGATGAATCATTCGTCAGAATCGTGAATCAGTATAAGGGTAAAGGAAAACCTATCTATGTTGTCACACAATATATCCACCCGAATGAGCTGACGGAACGGTCAACAGATGCTGTTTACAGGCTGGTGGAGAATGGCATATATGTCTTTAACCAAGCACCAGTTCTACGCGGTGTAAATGACGATCAAGAAACATTCAACAGGTTGCTGAAAAAAATGATCAAGTATCAAATAAAGCCTTACTACGCAATAACAACTATTATCAAAGATGGTCAGAATAGTCGCTTTTACGTCCCCTTTGAGGAAGTTCAATCCCTGGTGAATGAGTATTCTTCAAGATTCGACGGTCTAGGACGGCCAACTGTAATTATTCCTGTGATGGGGAAAAAGATGTCACCTTCGCAGTTGAAGCAAGAAATGGGAGAAACAGGTGCTTATGTCCGTAATACTAAATCGGAAATTTGGAAAGGAACAAAATAATGAGCTGCAACCAGGCCTGGTTCCTGAGTAGCTAAGGAGGTTTCAATGACTACGCGGACATTTATTGTGCTTGTTATTTCACTAATTATTACACTTATAGGCTGTGGGAAGAGGGAAGAGGAGCGTATAAAGATAGGGGCCATTTTGCCTCTCACCGGGGAAGGCGCTATTTACGGAGAGCGAACAAAAAGGGGTATGGATCTTGCGCTCGAGGAAATTAATCGGGAGGGAGGGATTGGCGGAAAGAAATTGGAAATAATCTATGAAGATGATCGGCTAGAGCCCAAGGATGGGGTAAATGCCATCCAAAAACTGGCGACGGTGGATAAAGTTCCAATCGTAATTGGTCCAGTATCAAGTGGAGTCGTACTGGCGGTGGCACCAATTGCTAATCGCACCAAAACTGTGGTGCTATCAACTTACGCTTCCAACTACAAGATTACAGAGGCTGGAGATTACATCTTTCGTATTTATCCATCTGACGCATTTCAAGGTGTCCTTGATGCCAAACTTGCCCACAAAATGGGATTCAGGAAGGCTGCGATCCTTTACGTTAATAGTGACTATGGGGTAGGGCTTCGCAACGTTTTTTCGAGAACCTTTCAGGAGTTAGGAGGAAGGATAGTCGCCGAGGAAGCGTTCGAAGCTGGAAAAACAGATTTTCGAGCCCAGCTAGCCAAAATCAAGGCAGCCCGTCCAGATGTGGTATTTATGCCAGGCAACGCGAAGGAAATGGCGACCATCCTGCTTCAGGCGAAGCAGCTCCATTTGGATAAACAATTTATTGCAACCGATTCCTTCTTGGCCGACACGATCATAGGAATAGCAGGAGATGCTGCAGAAGGGGTTGTATTTACCACACTTGCCGAAAATAAAGATGAGAATTATCAAAAGTTTGCGAAGGCATTTCGCGAAAGGTACAACGCTGATGGGGGGTTACTTGAATCATTAGGTTATGATGCTGTAAAGCTGGTCGCTGAAGTTATAAAAGGAGGGGCGACAACGGGTGAGCAGATAAAAGATGCTCTTTATCGAATTAGGGATTTTCCAGGAGCCGCTGGGAAAATTACCTTTGACGCAAATGGTGATGTGGCGAAGGAATTTACTGTGATGAAGGTGTCGAATCGTCGATTCGTCAATTTCGAGTAGGCTGTAGCCCTTGCAGCACGTGAGGCAGTATGAGCGCCCTGCGCATTGACATTCTGAACTTCATGGGAAAACTTATCCGCCTTGCCAGAGAAGCGTCTGAGCGCCTTCTGATCCAAACGCTCTGGGATGCACATCCAGGGAGTTTTTACCATAGCGCGGCACAGGAGATCAAAGCGATAGTTGAGTACGCGGTAGCACGGGCCCTGAGCATTCCGCGGGATCAGGTCCAAGAAGTTTGTGTCCGAAAGGTCGAGTGGGTCGAGCAGAAAGGAGGAAGCAGGAAGAAGCTGCTCGGAGTGGAGTGGGAGGGCGGTTCTCCCTCGCTTGAATTCAGAATAGAAACTATACCAGACTGGCAAATAGATATGCAGGTCGCTATTCCAGCTGGGATGAGGTTAGAGGAATCACTTCGTAACGCCATCAATCATGTGCTTGAATACTTATTTCTCGACCTTCACAAAAAAGTGAGTGGCAAGCTTAAGGAGTATGAGCGAACGTCGTTTTTTGGAAAGTCCCTAAGCGAGGTTATCCAGCGTGCGACGACACTAGCCAAAGAGGCTTACAGTATGCAAGTAGAAACGAAAGGAAAACTTAATGTGCAGATCATGCTGTATCATCCGGGTGAGTGGGATGACAGCGGCCAGTTTGGTTTCTTGTTCTATCCAACATATGTGTATGACGACAACGAATTCGAAATTCCACAGAGGAAAGCAGTCCTCAAACTATACGACGCTTCCCTTTTCAAACTCATTTCTGGGTGGGAGCAGGAGGACAACGAAATCAATCTTTTCGGATCCGATGCGACAGATAGAGCAGGGATAATATTAAGTCGGACGTGGTTCTGGCATGATGTTGGGAAGGAAAATTGGAACGAGATGGAAGAATGGCAAAGGCTCTATAAGACAATATGTCCCAATACTGTTAGAAGTCGATTATCTTGTGTTCTTAAGGACATCACAGAGAAGTCCTTCAAGGAAAAGAAATATTTCGCCGAGATTTGTAAAAAGATTTTAACCCACCCAAATAATTTTCTAGAGAGGGATCTCCTCCTCAAACATCGTCGCAACTATGAGTCTGGTGAAGGACAATGTTCGTGTAAACCAGTGTGCCTTCAACCCAAGGGAAGCGGGGTTGCCGGGAAAGTCGCTGAGACTTACATCACTGAGCTCATCCCAGAGATCGGAGCCGAGGGTAGAATTGACTATTCTAAGAGAAAAGAGTGCCAGCCCTATCTCATTATGGGAATGTTTGAAAAGCCATTTGGTCTTCGCCCGAATCACAGCGGGATTGCCACACCTCTTTTCGGCAAAGGGCAACTTCTGGGTGTGCTTATCGCTTTCAAAGAAAAAAACGATGGTATCGGGTTTACACAACATGACGTAGAAATCTTCGAAAGCATCGCCAGCAAAGTTGGGAAGATGCTCCAAGAGGCAAAGGATTACATGTTCTTTACCGAGCTTATTAACGAGTGGTTTAACACTTCAGCACCCGATGGAACAAAATACCAGCAGTTTGTTATCGCTTTCAGTAAACGACTCCCGTTCATCATGAATGCTTTAACAACGGAAGTGTTTGAATCAGTCTACCCTGGACTTCCTTCGGCAGGAGAACTATCGTGGGATGGCAAGAAGGTTCATCCATCTGATGGGTCAGAAGTTTCTTTGAAGGTAACGATTTCTAGAAGCGACATTGGGAAACTGCACTTTCTAAAGTGGTCACAGATTCTACAGATTCTAAATTTCTGCGTGGGCGCCGAAGGAAGCCCAAAA
Source organism: Candidatus Yanofskyibacteriota bacterium (assembly GCA_037440245.1). Classification (GTDB taxonomy): domain Bacteria; phylum Patescibacteriota; class Minisyncoccia; order JBBIUM01; family JBBIUM01; genus JBBIUM01. The sequence goes on from JBBIUM010000099.1 coordinate 6,645, forward strand.
GATGTCTTGCTTTACATTCCGGCCATACAAACGGCTTCAACATACCATTACATGATCAAGATTACCCTTGAAGAGCCAGAAAGCATTTTCCTTGCTCATAAAGACGAACTGGAAGTCTTCTTCAACTATTGCTTTGCCATCACCGGAGCAGTGAGGCAGGTAGGGGAGTTAGAAGGTGTGGTCCAACGCACAGAGCTCACAGGACGATCAAGGTAGCGATGATCGTTGGAACAGCGTATTCACGGCGGGTTGGACCACGATCATGAGAAACCAAAGCGACCCTGGCCGCGACGACGAGGTTGTGTGGAACGGTCTCGAATCGTATGCTGACAGGCGGCTAGAGCGGGGCCTGATCCGCCCATTCCATGCCGTCGTCTTTTCTCTGCTGCGAAAGTGGACGTGGACAAAGAACGAGGCGGACTTATGGGACAAAAGGTTCAAAATCTGGAAGCTTGTTGATTGGGGAATTGATGCGTGCCAGCGCCAGTATTTTTGGGGTGTGTGGGATGACAGAATTGAGTTTCCAATTACGGATAATGAGGAGATGCTGGTTACCATATGGCAGTGGCTGGGACGCCACAAGGAAATAGGATCATTTCTGGAAACAAACTACCAACAGATTTCGCAGAGTGCAAGGTGGTTACTTAGCCGCTATGCGTTCCGCAATGCTTGGCGCACATTACGGGTAAGGTTCGGCTTCTGGCGGGTTTTATCAAAGATGCTTTTTGATACACCAATCCTTGCGGGAATCGTCATCGGCTGGCTGGTGCTGTTGCAAGCTGATGAAGCTGTGAAGTTTATATTTGGCCTGCCTGTATGGCGCGTAGGTGTCGTGTCTGTCGCGGTCGCAGGGCTAAGCTTTTTCGTGGTGGAAGAGGCGGCGGCGAGTCGAGAGGTTACGCGGTCATGGCGTCGAGCGCTGGTTGTGATCCTACTTGCATTACTGATATCCGGGTTAGTTGGCATGGCGTTTTTGTTAGCGGTGGGAAATGAGTGGCTGAATGAATTGCTGCCAGGCAGCGCTGAGGAGTTAAAGCAACTGCCGTTATGGTGGGGAAAAGGATGGGGCAAGGGATGGAGAGTCCTGATTGGTTGGACTCCTATGGCAGTTTTCATAGGGATTTTCACTCAGGTTATCTGGACTGGGCGAGCACCAACTGAGCCGATTACGCCATCTTAGGGGTGAACTTCGTGGGATGGCAATCAATCAGAAACGATGAGACACAAAGTAGATCACCGCTTTCATTGTAGATAAGGTGATTCAACAACTGCTCGTTAATGGTATCATTGCAGGAAGTATCTATGCTTTAGTTGCCCTTGGTTTTGGGTTAATCTACAACACGAGCCGCTTTTTCCACTTCGCCCACGGTGCAGTTTATACTGTTGGAGCGTACTTAGCCTATATCTTTTCTGCACTTTGGAACATACCGGTTTTTCTCTCTCTTCCACTTGCTGTCCTAGGAGCCTCCCTCCTTGGAACCCTTATTGATCTGGTCATCTACCGCCCGATGCGGATAAAAGGGGCTTCGCCCCTTGTCCTGCTTCTTGCCTCCCTTGGCATTTTCGTTGTCTTCCAAAATCTTATTTCCCTTATCTTCGGTGACGAGACAAAATCGATTAGAGGTGGGTTGGTAAGAGAGGGGATTGAGGTCTTCGGAGCGAGAATCACTCAAATCCAGATTATGCTCATTGTAGTTAGTATCTTTTTATTCGTTGTCACCAGCTTCATCTTGAAGAAGACCAAGATCGGCAAGGCTCTCCGGGCAGTAGCTAATGACCAGGAGTTAGCTTTTGTACAGGGTGTTGATTCGAATAAAGCGATCTTATTCGCTTTCGGTATCGGCTCGGCCCTGGCCGCTGTCGCAGCTATTCTTATCGCGTTTGACACTGATATCACTCCTATGATGGGCTTTAATGCCTTGTTGATGGGTGTCATCGCCGTCATCGTCGGCGGCATCGGTTCCATCCCTGGTGCCTATCTCGGTGGACTCCTTTTAGGTTTAGCTCAACACCTTGGCGTTTGGAAGCTTCCCTCTCAGTGGCAGGATGCTATTGCCTTTGTCATATTATTAGTTTTCCTTCTTATCAAACCACAGGGCTTCTTAGGACGGAAATTAAAGAAGGTAGAGGTTTAAATGGAGTACCTCCTTCACATTCTCATTCTGATTAACATTTACATCATCCTCTCCACTTCGCTCAACCTGATTGCCGGTTATACCGGGCTGTTGTCCATCGCCCACGCTGCTTTCTATGGCATAGGGGCCTATGTCACGGCGCTTCTTTCAATACACTTCGGCACTTCTTTCCTTCTGAACATGGTCTTGGGTATGGCTGTAGCAGGCCTTTTAGGAGTCGTCGTCGCTTTCCCTTCTCTCCGGATCCATGATGACTACTTTGTCATCGCCACCTTCGGCTTCCAAATGATCCTCTACAGCCTCTTTAACAACTGGGTGTCCTTGACTAGAGGCCCTCTTGGTATCCCCGGGATCCCTCAACCTCGAATCCTCGGGCTCACCATCGACAGCCATGGGGAATTTTTCCTGTTGACAGCCCTTTTTGCCCTGGGAAGCTACCTGCTCCTTTCCCGCCTCGTGAACTCCCCCTTTGGGCGGGTCCTCAAGGCAATCCGGGAGGACGAGGTCTTTGCTCAGGCCCTCGGCAAGAACGTGACCCTTTACAAGACGCTGGTCTTCGTAGTTGGGGGAGCGCTGGCGGCTATCGCTGGCAACCTCTATGGTCACTACATCACCTTCGTCGATCCGGCGAGTTTCACTGTCTTAGAGTCTATTCTCATCATCTCCATGGTCATCATTGGGGGAGCGGGGAGCCTCCTGGGATCTGTGGTCGGAGCGGCCTTCTTAATCCTGATTCCTGAGCTTCTCCGGTTCATCGGCCTTCCCAGTGCTATCGCAGCTAATGTGCGGCAGATCCTCTATGGAAGCCTTCTGGTGCTCTTCATGATGTTCCGCCCTCAGGGATTCCTCGGGGAATTTTCGCTGAGAAAGATGGGTGCTGAATCCAAATGATCGAGGTCAGGGACCTTTCCAAAAGCTTCGGCGGTATCCGTGCGGTAGATAAAGTTTCCCTCAGGATCGAGGAGAAGAAAATCACCAGTATCATCGGGCCTAACGGGGCCGGGAAGACGACCCTCTTCAACCTCATGACCGGATTTCTGCTGCCGGATCAAGGTCAGGTTCTGTTTCGAGGCGAGGCGATCACAGGACTTTTCCCCTACCAGATCGCTCGAAGAGGGATCGCCAGGACGTTCCAGGATCTTCGGCTTATCCGCCAGGTCACCGTGCTGGAAAACGTCCTCCTGGCCGGGAAAAACCAAAAGGGGGAGAAGCTCTTTCACGCCCTTTTCTGGAACGGAATTAGAGGTGAAGAAAAGAAGCTTCGAGAAGCTGCCCGGGCGATCCTGGCCTTCGTTGGCTTAACAGAGCATGCCGGCGAACTGGCTGGTGCGCTGTCGTACGGTGAGCAGAAGTTGTTAACCCTGGCCTGCTGTCTGGCGATGGAGCCCGACCTCCTCCTCCTTGACGAGCCGGTCTCCGGCATTCATCCCGAGATCCTCGAGAAGATCCTGGCGCTCTTTCAGGAATTGGTTAAGCAAGGGAAGACCGTTGTCTTCATCGAACATGACATCGAGGCGGTTCGAAAGGTCTCAGACACGGTGGTGGTGATGGACGAAGGGAAGGTCATCGCGACAGGCAAGCCTGAGACTGTTCTCCAGGATCCAGCCATCGTGGAGGCCTACCTCGATTAAGGCCATGAGAAATGACCATGTTAGACGTCATCGACCTTGAAACCGGCTATGGCGCAAAGCAGGTGATCAATGGCATCACCTTGAAGGTTCAGCAGGGGGAGATGGTAGCCTTGGTCGGCCACAACGGCTCTGGGAAATCCACCCTCCTTAAGGCGATCTTTGGTCTACTTAAGGTCTGGCAAGGAAAAATCCTGTATGAGGGAAAGGAGATTCAGAATCGGAGTCCTCTGGAGAACATTCGGGAAGGCATCGGCTTCGTCCCCCAGGGCAATCGGGTCTTCACAGAGCTGACGGTCTGGGAGAACCTGGAGATGGGAGGGTATACGCTGAACGATCACACCCTGTTAAGGGATCGCATCGAGCAGGTTTTCGACCTCTTCCCGGTCCTTCGGGGGAGGGCTAGACAGATCGCCGGGACCTTAAGCGGAGGGGAGCAGCAGATGCTTGCCTTGGCTAATGCCCTTATCCTCTCGCCCAAACTCTTGCTCCTGGATGAGCCGTCCCTCGGCTTATCGCCAGGGCTGGTGAATAAGGCATTTGAAAAGATCGTGGAGGTCAACAAGAGGCTTGAGACGACGATCCTGATCGTCGAGCAGAAGGTCAAGAAGATCCTAGGGCTGGCAGACCGAGTTTACATCTTGAAGATGGGAAAGGTTATCCATGAGGGACCGGCGAAGGAGCTCCTGGAGGGCGATAGAATCCACCAGGTTTATCTGTGAGCGATGATCAGGCCGAATCCCACTATCGAACTTGTGGTTTGTTTTTCGAACTCGTAGCGAGTATCACTTGAAATGTCATTCTGAGCGTAGCGAAGAATCTCTCCGTTTGCGTCTCAGAGATCCTTCACTTCGTTCAGGATGACAGCGAAGAAAACTGTCTTACTCGCTATGAGTTCTTTCGCAATTGTGGCGTTTTTCACGGCCCTCTGTGGAAACTGCAATGGCACGTGGAAGGGAAATTGCGATTAGCTTGTTGCTGGCTACATGGATTCTCTCTCCCATCCCTGCTTTCCCCACCCAGGGCCTTGAAGAGAAATTCCAGATCAGGCGGCCGCAGTCCCACTACCTCGT